>CACXGG010000189.1 GCA_902767145.1 Oscillospiraceae bacterium
ATCAGGCATAAGTGGGTGGTGGTACTGCCCCTGGCCGCCTTTATCTACTGCGCCGCCATGATACAGGCCCTGGCGGACATCGAGGAGAGCGGAGGACGCGGGCTTTTCGTGCATGTAATGCATGCTCCGGCGCTGATCCTGGGTATCATCGATTTCCTGCTCCTGTTCCTGCTCATCGGATTTTATGTTGTCATCAATGAAGTGAAGACCAGATATGTTGGCCCCCTGTCTGTAAAGGACGGTATCGACCAGATCGGCGCGGGCCTCTGCTACTACTGGGACAACGGTATCGTTAAGCTCTCCAACACCAAGATCAACGAGATATCCAGGGCCATGACGGGAACTGATATCTATGACGCCAAGGATCTTCTGACAAAGATAAACGAGACCGGCGGAAAGTATACCATGCCGGACGGAAGGGTATATGAGTTCGACACAAGAAAGCTCATCATCGGCAAGGTGGAGATCAACGAACTGGTGGCCACGGAAGTTACGGAGGAGGAGAAGCTCCTGACGGAACTCATGAAGAAGGAGAACGAGCTCACGGCCTTTAACGAGAGGCTCAAGTCCTACGGTGCCTCGGTGGATGAGATCACGGTGCAGAAGGAGATCCTCAACACAAAGCTCAAGATCCACGACGATATGGGCCAGACCCTTCTCAAGACGAAGCATTTCATCGAGTCCGGAAGCGATGACCCGGAGGAGAAGGCGGAGCTCATCGACACCTGGAGAAAAGCCCTGACGCTGAAGGGTGAGACATCGGCTCCAGGCTCCAACGAGGGCGTTCTGGACGATATGTACGAGGCGGCGGATGCCATCGGCATCAATATGCACGTGGAGGGTGATCTTCCTCAGAACAACAGGGAACAGGTGAGGATCCTGGTCCAGGGCATAAGGGAATGTCTGACAAATGCATATAAATATGGCCAGGCCAGCAATATTTATATTAAGATAGACGCAAAAGTGGAATATACTTATATAGAGTATACCAATGACGGAACGCCGCCTAAGGAGAAGATAAAAGAGGGCGGAGGACTGTCGGGACTTCGAAAAGTAGTGGAAGGTTACGGCGGAAAGATGGCTGTAGTTTCAGAGCCTGAGTTCGCCGTCAGGATATTATTACCGGAACGGAGGAAGAGACGTGGATAAGAAAAAAGTACTCATTGTTGAAGACCAGGTACTGGTCAGAAAATTTATCGAGAACGCCCTTAAGGACAGTGATAAGTATGAAGCATCTTTTTCCATAAAGAATGCGGATCTGGCAGATGTCTACTGCCAGAAGAACAAGATCGATCTTATCCTCATGGACGTCTATACCGATCTGGGTGCCTCCGGTCTTGAGGCAGCTGCCAGGATCAAGAAGCAGTATCCTGAGATCAAGATAATCGTCATCACATCCCTTCCCGAATTCTCCTTCATCAAGAGGGCCAGGGAGATCGGGGTTGAGAGCTTCATGTATAAAGAGGATGAGGCAAACTCCCTTATCTCCATCATGGACAGGACCATGGCGGGAGAGTCCGTCTATCCGGATAAGACCCCGGAGGTCAAGATCGGACTTGCCAGTTCCTACGACTTCTCCGAAAGGGAACTCGAGGTGCTCCGTGAGCTTACATCAGGAAACACCAACGAGGAGATCGCTGCAAAGCTCTGTATCTCCACTGCAACGGTGAAGACCCATATCGCTAATCTCATGGATAAGACCGGCTTCAAGAGCAGGACGGAACTTGCCATAAAAGCAAGGGAACTGGGACTCGTAATACTGTAAAACCCTTACCTCATGTGATAAAATCCTGTCATCAGGTAATCGAGAGTGGGAGAAGATCTGATGGACAATATCATTATTCCTGATGGATATAATCTGATCTGGTCAGATGAATTTACCGGCGACAGTCCGCATGTCAGAAACTGGAACTATGAGATCCACAGACCCGGCAGGGTAAACGGTGAACTGCAGGAATATATCGCCAGTGATAAGTATGTCTGCGTAAAGGACGGGGAACTTGTGATCCGCCCCTGTAAGACGGTGGGTCCTGACGGAAAGATCTCCTACGCATCGGGACGTATCAATACCCTTGGAAAACATGAATTCAAATACGGCAGGATAGAGGCCATGATCAGGGTACCGGAAGGCAAAGGTCTTCTGCCCGGATTTCTGCTGCTCCCCAAAGACGGTTCCAACGGATGGTGGCCCGAGTGTGGAAGCGTTAACGTGATGGAGGTGGACGGCGGTCACCCCGAAAAGGTCAGTTCTGCCCTGGAGTTCGGCCTTCCCCTCAATCAGTGTACAGGTTCGTATACCCTTCCCGGAGGGGAGAAGTTATCGGACGGCTATCATCTCTTTGCCTGTGACTGGGAACCCGGTGTTTTCAGGTTCTCCGTGGACGGACACGTCTACCATGAAGTGAGTGACTGGTACAGTGCTGATAAGAATGGCAATGCAAGGCCTGCCCCTGCTCCATTTGATATCCCTTTCTATCCGGCTTTCTATGTGGCAGTGGGCGGTACGAAGATAGATCCCCCGGACGAGGATCAGGTCTTTGGCGAAGAGACTGCCATGCACATCAGATTTGTCCGCGTCTATCAGAAGGATGAATATAATGAGATCTGCAGGGAGAACATAAGGATCAGGAAGACCATCGCCGTGTGTGGTGTCTGGGAGGATGCAGACAACCTTAACCTCTTCCTGAGAGCCATGCTGGACAGTAAGATCACTAAGGATTATCTCCTGGAATGCTTTACCTTCGGTATCGCAAATCCCGACCCGGATGAGATAGCCACGGAACTCAGGTTCGCCGACTTCGTGGGGAATATGGATCATGCGGCCATCATCCTTTTCGGTGAGATGCTGAAGACACAGGAACTCATAGACAGGCTCAAGTCCTACGGATTTAATAAGAAGATCCCGGTATTCATGATCGAACGATATGAAGAGGGATGCATAAATGTTGTAATGAACTATAAGGACGGCTTCCGCCGGATGGTGGAGCATGTCATAGATGAGCACGGATGCACCGAGATCGATATGTTCGCAGGCTTCAGGGGAAATCCATTCTCCGAGGAGCGTATCGAAGTTTACAGGCAGGTGCTGGAGGAGCACGGGATACAGTTCGAAGAGTGGAGGGTACACTACGGCGACTTCTGGGATGCCCCGGCTTTCCAGGTGTTGTCCAGCCTTCTGGAGTCCGGATACAAGCTCCCCCAGGCCATAGTCTGCGCCAATGACTCCATGGCCATAGGTGTCTGCGACTGCCTCAGGGCTTTCGGATATAAGGTGCCGGATGATGTCCTGGTCACCGGATTTGACGGTGTCTGGGCAGGTGAGGTCCATAACCCTGTCATAACCACATGTAAGCTGGATTTTGAAGCAGTCTCCGAACTCATAAGAGAGAAGATCGCCAACTGGGATGGATCGCAGACGGGTAAGACGGACCGGATCGGATTCAACTTCAGGATAGATCCCCAGCAGTCCTGCGGATGCCTCTCGGAAAAGGACAAGGACTGGAGCGAATCGGTATCAGCCCTGGTGGCCAACAATCAGGATCTGTTCAGGCATGTACTTGAGATGGGAAGGTTCATGTCCTCCACCATCGGCCTTTCCGATGTGGATGACGGAGCCAAGGACCTCCAGAAGTATCTCTGGCTGTGGAAATGGCAGTATTACTTTATCGGACTTTATGAGCCCGGCGGTGTGGTCCATGCCATCTTCCACGGAAGGAACGGCGAATATAAACATAAGCAGAGATATGAGAACCTGAAAAACGGACTTCCCGACATAAGGCAGGTCTGCGCCGAGAACAGCAAGATCAACATCATGCTCTTTAAGCAGCTCAGGGCTCCCGGAAAGGATCTGGGTTATCTTGCGGACGGCTACGAGTTCCTGACCCAGAGGTTCCAGCAGAGGTTCGAGGAGTTTGCCATCTTCACCTCCGCCATGGTCAATACGGTAAGGAATAATAATGAACTCCTGAAAGCCACAGAGAGGATCGAGATGCTGTCGGAGACTGACTATCTCACAGGCCTTTACAACAGGAGGGGATTCTTTAAGCAGATCGAGAAGGCTCTTGCCGACATAAGGAACAAGGGCAGGCACCTTACCATGTTCTCCCTTGATATGGACGGCCTTAAGACCATAAATGACAACTACGGACACCACGAAGGCGATGTAGCCATCACCACCCTTGCCAGCTCCCTGAAGGAGACCCTGGGTGAGGATTCCATCTGTGCCAGATACGGCGGAGATGAGTTTGCCTTCGCCCTGGTAAGGGACGGAAGTGCCGAAGAGTATATAGAGCAGATCAGACGTCAGATCGAAAGGCTGAATGACACGGATGAGACCGTGAAGGATAAGCCCTATAAGATCAGGGTCAGTATCGGCGCAGCTTCGGGAACCATAAACAGAAGGATCGACATCGAGGCCATGATAAGGGAGGCCGACAAGAAGATGTACGAGGACAAGCAGTCCAGGCGTATCTGAAGACATGAAAAGACTCGCCGGCCTGATCCTCCTGACTGCCATACTGGCAACATCATGTACTACCTACGACAAGTCCTGGGAGACTTCCCCCACTACCACCAGAGAGGCCATCCCTGAGCTGGACCTTCCGGAGCAGCCCCAGACGGATCCCTTTGCAGAAGGTCTGGTGACAGCATTCTATACAGGGCTTCTGGGAAGATCGCCTCTTCAGGAGGAGCTTGATGTAACAGCCCTCCAGCTCTCCACTGGTACGATCTCTCCTCAGGACGTGGTAAGGGAGATCCTGGGGACAGAGGAGTTCCAGGCCATAGTCCTGAGCAACACCGGATATGTGGAAAGGCTCTGTACGGGCCTTCTGGGACAGGATGCGAACGAGACCGCTGAAGACTACTGGATATGGCGCATGGAAAACGGAACCACCAGGGAAGAGGTGGCAGAGGCATTTATGTCATATCAGGAGTTCGCCGACTACTGCAGTGCCTACGGCTACCTGCCCGAAGAAGAGGAAGAGGAATATATCTTCGAAGAGATAACTGAAGATGAGGTACCGGATGTGGTATCCGCTACCAGGGACGCCATAGGGAGCGCAGATGAAGGTGAGTTCATCACCACCTTCGGAGACTACGATCCCGGCATCACCACCCTTGAACAGATAGGCGAAGCCCTCGCGGAACTGGATGAGTCAGGCTACGATGTGGGATTTGTCCTGGTGGACCTTCGTACCGGCAGGGGCATTGCCTTTAATCCGGATCAGACCTTCTATACCGCCAGCTCCATCAAGGGCCCTTATGCGGCATCTTTCTGCGCCCTGAATCCCGACTCGGTGGAGAACTGGGAAAATACCATCCAGAACATGCTCATAAATTCCGACAACGACGCCTACACATCTCTTAACGGCGCCTACGGCAGACAGTATATAAAGCAGTGGTGCGAAGAGGCGGGGATCGACCCTTCACCCTGTAACTACAAGTATCCATACCTGAGCTCCCGGGATATGTCCCTTCTTTGGCTTCGAAACTACGAATTCTTCATCACCGACCCCGTGGGACAGGAGGTATGTGAGTGGTTCCAGGAACCCACCTATTCCGTTATCAGGGAGGTAGTGGGAGAGATGTATATCACCCAGTCCAAGGGCGGATGGCTGGTGGATGAGGAGCCCCGTCACAGGACCACCTGCGACAGCGGCATCGTCTATGCGGACAACGGAACATATATCGTCTCCATCACCTCCGATGTTCCATCAACCTTCGACCCTCTCATCCCTCTCATGGAAGCGCTGAATGCAGCCCATGACGAGATGTGTTAAAATGTTCTCCGAAAAGAAATAACAGGGGGAAGATCAGATGAATCTTTATGCCATAATGTCCTTATTCATCGTTCTTTCCGTCATCCTTCTTAAAGAACCCATAAAGAACGCTTTTACAAAAGCGGGCCTCAATAAGACAGAAGCTAAGATCGCAACTGTTTCAGCAGGAGCTGCCGGAGCCCTTCTCATCCTTATCCCCATAGCGGCCATAAAGTTTCCCAGGATAATGGCGGGACTGTTCCTTGCCTTTGCCATAATGGTGACCATAGCCGCAAAGAAGATATCCGGGGAGAAGATCACCAGGAAGGCTGAAGCGGTCATGGGCCTTATCCTTGTGGTGCTGGTCACGGGAGCTTTTTCCTACATAATGTCCGTCAGGTCCTACCCCATTGCCGAGGGCTGGTACAGTGCCTATGCCATGGCAATGAACGAGCAGGGTGCCGTACCCTATAAGGACTTTGAGCTCCTGTTCACTCCTACTTATACGTATATAATAGCCCTTTTCACGAAGATCTTCGGCTATGAGCTCATGAGCCTTCGTATCTTCGGCGTGGTCATCTTCGTGACCATCGCGGTACTTATGTATGTCCTCTTTTCGAAGCTCTTTGAGAGCTGGTCCGTGGGAACTGTATGTGCCATCACATCGGCCATGTATTTCCAGTCCTCCGTGGCCCAGGTCTTCTACGACTACATAAGGTTCCTGGATATCTCCGTCTACCTGGCATCTATCCTTATCATCCTTTTCATAAGGCAGTATCTGAAGGGTGAGGAGTTCCATAAGGGCTTCAGCCTTAAGATCTCCGCCGTGGGCATCCTGGCGGCCATCTGTTTCCTTGTAAAGCAGAACAGCGGTGCCATGATCATCGCCTATGTCCTCTGCCTCATGATCGGCCTTACGGCCATCTCCGACAATAAGAAGATCCTCATAAAGAACACCATAAACTACATAGTCTTTGCATCTGTCCCTTTTGCAGTGACTGCCGCCTTCATGGCTAAGCAGGGTATCCTGGGCCTTTTCTTTGAGAAGACCACCACCTCCGCCATCTCTTCCAAGGGCGGCATGAGCCAGGTGCTCTTCGGCTGGATCCCCAGGACCATGGAGATCACCATCGACTACTTTAAGGAATGCTTCTGTCTGCTGGCAGTGGTGGCTGTCTGCTATCTGATCAGCAGGAAGAGCAAAGACAAGGGCGACAACATAAAGACGGTGGCTCTTATCTTCGGGGCATGTTCCTTTGTGTCCATTTTCGTGATCTTCCGTTTCAGGGAGCTCACTTCCAGGCTCAATGCCCTTTACGACAACGAGCCCATCATCTACGCACTCTTTTTCGTAACGGTGGTGCTCTTTATCATCGAGCTGGCAGTGGTGATCATAAACAGGAAGGACAGGGAATATCTCATGTTCCGCCTGCCCCTTTTCGCCACCATGGGAATGGCCATCGCGCTTAACTACGGCGTCGCCACTTCGGGTGGACTTTCCGCAGGCCAGACAGCCATGAACCTGGGTCTCATGATCGGCCTGGTGCTCTATCTCTCAAAGGGTAAAAATGGTATCCCCGCAGTGGCCACCACCCTTACTTTCTGTATCTTCCTTACCACCGGCATCATCGCTTTCAAGTACGAAAAGCCATACTACTGGTGGCAGCTCCAGGAGGGCGATGTGAGGGATGCCACATACGAACTTGATGTTCCCTATCTTCACGGCATCAAGGTTACCCGGAATACATACGATGGCATCAACAGGATCTATAAGGGCGTTACGGAGAACTCGGAGGAGGGAGACAGCGTCTTCATCTTCCCCCATGCTCCCGTGTTCTATATGGTGACTGGGAGATTCCCCGATACATATACTTACGTGCAGTGGTACGATGTCTCCTCCGACCAGGCAGTGGCCGGTGATGTCCGCACCATCTGCCAGGACCTTCCCAAGGTCATCGTCCATATCCATGTTCCCGAGAATGTCACCAATGCCCAGGAGGCCAACTTCAGGGATGGAAAGGCCAGCGGCCTGAGACTTATGGACAACGCACTTACGGTACTTGAGAACAACGGTGCATATACACAGATAGACCACTTCGACATCCAGACTTATTCGGTGGATATCTATGTCAGAGAATAAAGCGAAGAGAGTAACCAGGGATATTGCGGCCGGACTTATAGTAGCCCTTGTCTCCATCCCCATCTCCATGGGATATGCCCAGGTCAGCGGCCTTCCCATGCAGTACGGACTCTATGCCTCCGTGATCCCCATCCTTATCTACGGACTTCTGAGCTCCACCAGAAACTTTGTCTTCGGCGTGGATGCGGCTCCCGCCGCCTTAGTGGGCGGTGCTTTAGTATCCATGGGCATAGCCCTTGGTTCGGATGATGCCGGAAGGATCGTTCCCGTCATCACCACCTTGGTGGCAGCCTGGCTCCTTCTGTTCTTTATCCTGAGAGCCGGCAGGATCGTCAAATACATATCGACTCCCGTCATGGGCGGATTCGTCACCGGTATCTGCGTCACCATCATCCTGATGCAGATCCCCAAGCTCATGGGAGGCGGCCCGGGAACAGGTGAGGCAATAGAGCTCATCATCGACATCATTAAGACTATCCCGGAGACGAATATCCTGTCCCTTGTACTGGGCATCGCCACCGTGGTCATCATCGTCCTTATGAGCAGAAAGGCGCCGAAGATCCCCATGCCCGTGATCATAATGGCCCTGGGGTTTATCCTGACTAAGGCTGCCCATATCGATGAGTATGGAGTAAAGCTCCTTCCCCATGTGGAAAAAGGACTTCCCATGCCGGTGCTCCCGGACTTCAGAGGAACCGATATACCGGAACTGCTCTTTACGTCCCTTACCATCGCTCTGGTCATAATGGCGGAGACACTTCTGGCTTCCAAGAGCGTTGTCATGAAGGAGGGAGGAAAGATCATCCCCCAGCGGGAGATCCTGGCATACTCCCTGGGCAACCTGGCTTCCGCGCTGGTGGGCAGCTGTCCCGTCAACGGCAGTGTCTCCAGGTCTTCTCTTTCGAGACAGTACGGAGCCACCTCCCACATCATGTCCGTCACGGCATCTGTGGCCATGGTCCTGGTGCTCCTTTTCCTTACGCCCTTTATCGAATTCCTTCCTGTTCCCATCCTCACGGGCATCGTTATAGCGGCTCTCATAAATGCCTGCGAGTTCGACCTGATGGTGAAGCTCTTCAGAAGCTCCAGGCAGGAGTTCCGTATCTTCATCTCAGCCTTCCTGGGAGTCCTTATCTTCGGAACGGTCTACGGCGTCATCATCGGTGTGGTCCTTTCCTTCGTAGCCGTCATCATCAAGGCGGTGGTGCCTCCCAAGGGCTTTATGGGAATGGTCCCGGGCCACGACAGGCTGGTGCTCCTGAAGCGTTATAAGGATGCGGTCCCCGTAAAGGACACACTTATATACAGGTTCGGAGGAAATCTCTTCTTCGCCAATATCGACACCTTCGAAAATGATATAGAGAGAGGCATAGGCCCCGGTACGAAGACGGTCATCGTCTATGCCGTAGGTATAGGCGACATCGACATGACTGCCGCTGAAAGACTGGTGCTCTTCCATAAGAAGCTTCAGGACAAAGGCATCAGGTTCTACATGACGGACCACCAGGGTCACGTCAACGACCAGCTCAGGCAGTTCGGATCCGGTGAACTCCTCCATAACGGTGCCGTCAGAAGGACCTTCCGCCTGGCCCTGAGAGACTCCGGGATCCACCATCCCTATCCTCTTGAGAACGGAAAGTTCCAGGGTGACGACAAGTCCGCCACCGACGATCTTAATGCGGAACTGGAATGGGTCTTCGGCCGGGAGAATGTTGACCGGGTCAGGGAGAGGATGAGTAAGAAGGTCTTAAACGAGATCTCCCATGAGACGGACGTAACGGCAGAGGATCTGGAGATAGCGGAGGAGCATCTTCACTTCGGTAAGATCGGACTTCTGGACGAAGAGGAGATCCTCAACATAATCGAGGCCAGGCTCCAGGATGCCGACTCCCTTGAGCCTCATCAGAAGGAGGCCATCAGAAAGGCCGTAACGGACAGAAGATCAAAGGTCGAAAAGAGGATCGGCGAACTGTCCCCCAAGGCCCTGAACCGCCTTAAAAGGTAACAGCTCCCACCGGCGTCAGATGCTGTGAGGTTAGGAGTTCTATCATATGACGGATGCTGCTCCTGATGGTGTCCATGGAAGGCATCTCCACCTCGTTGCCGCACAGGATCAGAAGATCTGTCCCGATGTAGTAGCCGCTGGAGAGGTAATCCCTGATCTTCACGGAGTTCCTGTAGACATATCCCTCATCATCCAGTCTTCCC
>CACXGG010000190.1 GCA_902767145.1 Oscillospiraceae bacterium
AAGGATGATCAGGGGACGTACCCCGTCCTTGTAGTCCTTCCTGAAAGCTGCTCCCGCAATGGCATAGTTGATGACGGCTGCCACGCCGATTATGCCGAATAATCCGAAGAGCTTATATGCTGCTCCAAGAAGGAAGTACCAGCCCTCTTCGTGGGGATACCAGTTAAGGCCCTCGTGCCAGCTGTATATATCTGTGAGGATCAGTCTTTTCTGGGCGATCATATCCAGCCCTATCTTGGTCTGGATCATTGTATCTCCATTATAACCTGCGATGGCGAATATATTGAAGAAAGGCGAGTATAAAAGTACCAGTGCTGCTATAAGACAGACTGCACCCGGAGTGATCTTTTTCTTCTGTTCCAACTTTTTACCCATATGTATGATTATACATTAATGACATCTGAAAGAAACGATAACCGCCTTGTTTTGTAATGCTTTTTACTATATAAACTATAATGACTTATTGTAAGGAGAGAGTTTATGGACAGTTTTTTAGAAACGTTGACCAACATCAACAATGCCGTAAATGACTTTGTCTGGGTTAAGATCGGTATCGTTCTCCTGATCGGAACCGGTATCCTCATGACATGTCTTACCAAGTTCTTCCAGGTAACCCATTTCGGTCACTGGTGGAAGAAGACCATCGGAAATATCTTTGATAAGAAAGTAATCTCCCATACCAACGACAAGGCCTCGATCTCACAGTTCCAGGCCCTTTGTACGGCTCTTGCTGCAACGGTCGGTGTAGGTAATATAGCAGGTGTATCCGCTGCCATCATGACAGGTGGCCCCGGAGCCGTTTTCTGGATGTGGCTCGCAGCCTTTTTCGGAATGATGACAAACTATTCCGAGAATATCCTCGGCATCTACTACAGAAGGAAGAATCACCACGGTGAGTGGTCCGGCGGTGCCATGTACTACCTTCAGGACGGCCTTGGAAGCTACCGCGGAATGAAGGGCGTCGGCAAGGTCCTCGCTGTGATCTTTGCCATCTGTGCTGCCCTCGCATCCTTTGGTATCGGTAATATGGGTCAGGTCAACAAGATCGTTATCAACCTGACTTCCGCATTTGATATCAAGGCGCTGTCATCCCAGGTGCTCTATACATCTTCAGGCACTGATGTAACGCTCTACATGCTCATCGTGGGCGTTATCCTCATGGTCCTTGTGGGATTCGTAGTCCTGGGCGGACTTCAGAGGATCGCTGCAGTCGCAGAGAAGATCGTTCCTTTCATGGTCGTTCTTTTCGTACTCGGTTCGGTAATAATCATCATCGCCAACTTCAAGGGCATCGGCCCCGCTTTCAAGGCTATCTTCACCATGGCTTTCACAAAGCAGGCTGCCTGGGGTGGTGCGACAGGTGTTGCATTTAAGACCATCATCACCCAGGGTTGTAAGAGAGGTGTCTTCTCCAACGAGGCAGGTCTCGGTTCATCCGTTATGGTACACAGTAACTCCAATGTAAAAGAGCCTGTTAAGCAGGGCCTCTGGGGTATCTTCGAAGTATTTGCCGATACTATCATCGTCTGCTCCATGACAGCGCTTACGATCCTCACATCAGGTGTTATCGATCTTACTACAGGCGCTACTGATACAGCTTCTGATGCGACTCTCGTAGCTGAGGCATTCAACACGATCTTCAAGATCGGAAGCTTCGAGTTCGGCCGTATCTTCGTTGCTCTTGCTATCCTTGTGTTTGCGTTCACGACTATCCTCGGATGGTCCCACTACGGCTCCAAGGCAGTCGAGTATCTCGCAGGTTCCAAGGCCCCCGTAGTCACAAAGATCTACAAGTTCCTGTTCGTTATCATGATACTTTCAGGCGCTCTTATGACATCCTCCATCGCCTGGGACATCTCCGATACCTTCAACGGTATGATGATGATCCCCAACCTCATCGGTGTCATCGCCATGAGCCCCGTGGTAATGAAGCTCACATCCAACTACGTGGCAAGAAGGATCAAGGGCGAAAAGATAGAGCCCATGCTCTCCTACGATCCCAAGATCCAGGCAGAAAATGCCAAGGTTATTGCTGAGACAGGTGAAGACTGATAGCAGCTTAACTATCAAACATATTTGTAAAACCCGGCGGTTTTCCGCCGGGTTTTTTATCTGTTTGTAAACGCAACCTTAATTGTTCATTAAGATGTGCTCTGTCCTGTTGACCACCGCATATGGTTTGCCTACAATCACATTCGGATGGTATCCAAACGGAATAGAGGGAAGGTATTATTGTTATGTCTGAAAACGTTGTAGAAAACGATCCTGTTATCGAGGAAAAAACCAAAAAAGAAAAACTTATAAAGCGGGTCTGGAAGCAGATAAAGAGACCTTTCGGATTCATTAAGAGGAAGACCGAAAAGCCCAGGGAGTTCATGGGGAAGGGAAGAGCCGGAGCCATGATACTTGAGATGGTGCTTGCAGGACAGTTCTGGGGCTTTGGTCCTTATGAGACTTTATTGAATAAAGTTCCCCTTG
>CACXGG010000191.1 GCA_902767145.1 Oscillospiraceae bacterium
CTCGTGGGCAACGATTGGATTTCTGCCGTTGACGACTGTTGTATAGTCACGTCTCTTATAGAATGTACCAAGAGGAACACCCAGGATGGATGCGAAGTACATAGCTCTTCCGATACCGCCTTCATCAGGGGATACTACCATGAACTTACCTTTTGTGAAGGAAAGGTCAGGGATCTGACGGTACATTTCCTTGATGATCTGGTATGTAGCGGGAAGGGACTCGAATCCTGAAAGGGGAATGGCATTTGCAACCCGCTCATCGTGTGCATCAAAGGTGATGATGTTTGCAACGCCTAAGTTGTAGAGCTCTTCCAGTGCGAATGCACAGACCAGGGACTCTCTGGAGTTCCTCTTGTGCTGACGGCTCTCATATAGGAAAGGCATGATGACGTTGATCCTTCTTGCCTTACCGGAGCAGGCGAGGATAACTCTCTTAAGATCCTGATAGTGGTCATCAGGGCTCATGCGGTTCATCTCGCCGAACATCTTATACTGGATGGATGTGTTCATGACATCGCTGACGATGTAGAGGTCATGGCCTCTTACTGTATTCTTTACTACGGCTTTGCCTTCACCGGAGGAGAATCTCGTGTTGTCCACTTCTATACGATAGTCGTTTCTGAAGAAGCCGGGATACTTGGAAACGATAGCTTCCTGCTGATACTCGGATCTTCTCTTGTTGAGATAGAAGTTGACTCTCTCGGTGAACTCTCCGCTGCCCTTGAGGGGGATAAGTCCGATGGGACCAACGGGAGCCATGGGGTTCTCGCCGTACTGGTTGTAACGGGAATAGGATTTCTCATCAAAAGGAACTGAAGTCATGATGCACACATACCTTTCTTTCTGTTTCTTTTTTCATTTCTTTTTAGTTCTCTTCGAATTCGTCGAGAAGCTCTCCGATCCTCATCTGACCTAAGAGGTCTGAGATCCTGGATGTGGAGTGGATCAGGTCGAATACGGATTCGTCAACATTGAGGGCGTCTATTATCCTCGCGACATAGGGCGTCATGTTGACATCTATATACCAGTCCCTGGAAAGGAGTTCCGGGGAACGATATATCAGGTTAGTACATAAGACGGCTTTGATGGTACCGTCAGCAAAAGCCTCGTCAAATACTTCGAGGCCGTCGGTGAAGAGGCCGAAAGGAGAGAGGCAGTAGATATTTCCTGCGCCTGCAGCCTTGAGCTTCTTTGATGTGCGGAGCATGGTGCTTCCTGAGTTGATCATGTCGTCAACGATGAGGATATCCTTGCCGGATACGTCATCACCCAGGAACTTGTAGTCCTTTACGGGATGTGCTCCGTCCACCTTTACCGTATAGTCTCTTTCCCTGTAGAAGATGCCAAGGGGCAGGTTCATCATGGAAGAGTAGAAGATACCGCGGTTTACGCCTGACTCGTCAGGGGAGACCACCATTACGCTGTCCTTGTCAATCCTCAGGGAATCGAACTTATTAAGAAGTGTAGATATGATCTTATATGCGGATCTGGGCATGTCGATGCTCATGAGGGGAACTGCATTGGCGATCCTCTCGTCGTGGGGATCGAAAACTATGAGGTTCTCGACTCCGAGCTCGTAGAGCTGCTGGAGAACAGCGGCGCAGTCCAGTGAATCCCTGGCAGTTACCCTGACCTCTGTACGTGCCTCGTACATAAAGGGCATGATGACATTGATCCTCTTGGCCTTTCCGCTGACTGTGGAAATGATCCTCAAAAGATCCCTGTAGTGGTCGTCGGGAGAGAGGACATGCTGCTGTCCGAACATCTCGATCTCCACATTCCTGGATAATACATCGGTAATTATATAGATATCGTGGCCCCTGACACTTTCGCCCAGCTGGAATTTACCTTCGCCTGTCTGGAAACGGACAAGCTCAGACTCTATCATGTAATCCTGCCTTAAATATCCGGGGGTATCGGTGAAACGGTTTGACTTAAGTGCGACGCGCTTTTTGCGCTTCTCGAAAAGAATGTTGCTGACAGCCCTTGCGAACTCTTCGTTCGCTGTATGAGCGATTATTCCGATTGGACCAAATGGTTCTAAGTCAGCCATAAAAACACTCCTTGACGCTATAAATCAAGTATTAATTAAATAGTGCATAAAAGCAATTGTAATTTTTTACAAATTTGAAATGGCTGAAAGGCTAAAAGTTTGAAAATTGTGTCTTTATCTTTCCGGATAAATATATGCTTGTATGGCATCCTTGAGGTCGGAAAGCCCCGTCTTTGCGTTGCTTGACACCGCAAACACCTGTGCATTCTCATCAAAATCAAAATATTCTTCCATTTCTCTGATCCTTTTATTGCACTGCATGCGGCTGAGCTTGTCGCACTTGGTGAAGACGACAAAATAGGGAAGGGAATTGGCATTCATATATTCGATCATGGCGATATCGTCTTTGGACGGGTCATGTCTTATATCTATAAGGTGAAGTATCAGGTTGAATTCCCTGCCGGAAGTGAAATACTCGTCAGCCAGCTTGGAAAAGCTTTCCTTGAGCTCTTTGGATACCCTGGCATAGCCGTAGCCGGGAAGATCTGCGATAAGAAGCTTCCTGTCCACGTTAAAATAAACCACGGCCCTTGTCTTTCCGGGGCTCTGGGAGACTCTTGCCAGCTTTTTGTTGTCCGCCAGGGCGTTTATGAGGGAAGACTTGCCCACATTGGACTTTCCTGAGATGACTATCTCGGGAAGATCTGAGTCCGGGCACTGTGATATCTTTGCCGCCAGGGCGAGAAAACGTGTATTTCTGAAATTAATATCCATGTGAGTCATTATAGAGGATTTTTCTCTTTGCGACAAAGGTTTGTAACGGATTGTAACGGATTTGGTGCCAAATCCTCTTTTTATCTCTTTAGACTAGTGTTATGTACGATTATCTTTTGCAGAGAAAGCTCATCATATCAAAGATCAAAGGAGAGCTGGCACTAAGGCCCCTTTTATTTCCTGCGGTCATATCCCTGGTACTGGTATTCTTAAGGTCTTTCCCTGCTGCCCTTATCTCCGGGATCCTCTTTATCATCCTCATCTTCAGGTCCTCAGACAAAAGGCATAAGCTCATGTTTTCCATATCCGCGGTCCTGGCCATGTATATCTGTTCGATCTTCTTTATGTGCGAAAAGGAAGTTCAGGACTGTTATGTAAAGGATCTGGAGTGTCAGGTCCTTAAGACGGAACTTAAGATGGACGGATCTTCAAGGGTCTGCCTGTATAATGATGGCTATGGAAGGCTCATCATGTACGGGACAACAGAAGATCTATTCCCCGGGGAGACAGTCCTTGTTTCAGGCTCCGTCGTAAAGCCGTCGCCACCCACTAACCCCGGTGAGTTCGACTACAGATCCTACCTGAGGTCAAAGGGGATAAGTGCCACCATCTATCAGGAAAATGTGGATGTCATAGATACCGGTGGCCTTATGACTTCAGCTGTATCAGGGATCTTAAGGGCTTCATTTGATGTCAGGATAAGGGTCGCTTCACTCTTTGGTGATATGAGACCTGAAGCCTGCAGTATCTTTATGGGGGATACCACGCTTCTTGATAATGAGACGGAGAGGTCTTTCAGGATCACGGGATGCTCCCACCTTATGGCTGTTTCGGGAACCCATTTCAGCGGTTTTCTCATTGCTTTTCCCTTTGTCCTGGGATATTTCGGCATCAAGAAGGGGAAGGCAGTCTTCATCCATGCTGTCCTGTGTGTACTCATGGGCATCTTCACCGGGTGGTCAGAGTCAGTCACAAGGGCCGCTTTTATGAGCATCGCCGCCTTTTCCTCCAGGGATCATCTGTCCGGGATGTCCATGGCATCCATAGCCATCTGCCTTACAGATCCTTACAGCCTTATGTCCTCAGGCTTTCTCATGAGCTTTTCCGCAGGACTTTCCATCCGTCTTTTCGGAAAGAAGATGGATGAAAGGCTGGAAGATAAGGGGGTACCTTCTATGATCAGAGGCCTTCTTGTGCCGGTACTGAGCGCCCAGATGGGGATGATACCCTTTATGGTCAGGAACTCCTACAGGATCGGGCTTCTTAATCTGGTTGTCTGTTCCATCGCTTCGCTCCTGGCGCAGGTTGCCTGTATTTTCTTTATCCCTTCGGTGTTGCTGTCCCTTCTGACCGGGCCCTTGTTCATGGAGCCGGTCCTCATAATACTCAGGATCCTCTTCAGGCTCCTGGAACTCTATGCTCCTCTGGCACTTCTGTCTCCGAAAGTTGATGCGGGGATGATACTTCTTATCCTCTGTATCGTCCCACTTGTGATACTGCAGGCCCGAATGAGGCTTCTCTACCGCAGGCTCTTTCCAATACTCCTATGCATAAGCCTCGGATACCTGGCTTCATCTTTTATCTTTACTCCTGAGGCTTCTGTGGTATTTATCGACGTGGGGCAGGGGGACTGCTGCCTTATCATCTCAGGAGAAAAGTCGGTGCTCATAGACGGGGGAACAACAGAAAACGGGCCGGTGGTGTCGGCTGTCCTTGATTTCTACGGGATAGACAGGGTGGATATTGCAATTATGACCCACCTGGATGAGGATCACATGGGAGGTATCATTTATCTTTACGAAGAGGGAAGGATCAGGGAAGTCCTGACATCCTGCCCGGAGGAAGCGACCATACCCTGCGGAGGGATATATCAGGGAGAGAACATAGAACTTCGGGAAAACATGTATCTGAACTGTATCTGGCCGTTAAGGGACAGCATACATGACGGCGAAAACGAAGACAGCGTAGTTCTCCTTCTGGATCGACCATCCTGCAGCATCCTCTTTATGGCAGATGCAGGCATGGAAAGTGAAGATCAGATGTGTCAGATGGGGCTTTTATCTGATGTGGATATCCTGAAGGTAGCCCACCACGGGAGCAGGTATTCCACAGGGGACTCATTTCTTTCCGAAATACTTCCGGAATACTCCGTTATTTCCGTAGGGAGGAATAATCCATACGGGCATCCCACAGAGGAGACTTTATCAAGACTCGATGATATCTCTTCAGACGTCTTCATGACCTCGGAAGACGGGGCTGTGACCGTAGAGATATACGGCAGTTTCTACAGTATCAGCCCTTTCGTTAAATGATTGATTTTTTATCCCGTTATGATAAATTATCTTTAAGTATTTTCAGGGGGTAAGAAATATGTCATCAGATGAGAAAGTCATCTTTAAGTCCAAGAAATCCAATTCCATAATGCTGTTCTTCCTGGGCCTTATCATCGGCGGTGCTATCGGTGCACTTCTGATCTGGTATCTGTTCACGGAGATCCTTAACACCTATACTGACACTACGGTCCTCATCATAATCATCGGCGGCGGTGCCATCGGTGCCCTTATTGGTTATCTCTGTGTCATCACCAATAAGCAGACGGTGATCGAGCTGGACAAAGACAAGTTCAGGATGACAAGGGGCACGAAGGTTACTGAATTTCCTCTTGCTGCTTTTCAGGGCTCCCATGTAACAAGAAATTACACTAACGGCGTATATACAGGATCCACAAGATCTCTGAAGTTCTTAAGTAACGGCAAGACTAAGAGCCTGGTCGTGCCTTTGGAGGATGAGGATTTCACGGAACTCGTATCCAGGATGGGACTTAGAAAGTCCGGAGCGGAGGACCTTCAGGATACAGCTGAGGGACCCCTTGTATTCCAGGGCTTTGAGACTCTTGAAGTACCCGTGGATGCGTTTGTCGAGAGAAACAGCAAGGTCTTTAAGAGGGGGATCATCGTTTCCATCGTTGTTTTCGTAGTCGCTCTTCTTATCTGTGTCGGCTTGATGATCTTCTCTCCCCAGGATAAAAGCTTCGCCGTCATCCTCGGTCTGCTTGCAGTCGTGCTCCTGATAGCACTCCTTATTGCTGCCGTTGTTAAGAATGCAAGGTTCAAGAAGAATCTTAAGACCACACCCAGGACAGTCACAGTAGATGATACAAAGCTCGTCCTCGGTGAGGATTCTTATTATCCTGATGATATCGATTCAATAAAGGTAACACCTCCGTCTTATGATTCCACCAACAAGGACAATGAATACCGTGTGCTTACTATTAAGAGAAAGTCCGGTGATACGAAGAAATACTACTTCGGAAGAACGAAGAAGGGTGATGAGAAGATGATGTACGAAGACTACAAAAAGCTCGTTGTCCTCCTCTTTGACTGGTGTGCCATCAAGAAGATCCACTTCCTCCAGGTGCTTGGCTGATATGAAGAGATCCCTTTCGCTCCTTATCATTTCTTCCATAGTGCTCGCAGGTTTTTCCGGATGTTCGGTACCTTTAGGTAATGCAGATACTGACGATATCATCGCGGCGGCATCCGAGATCTCGGACCTCATCATCGACAGGGATGAGATCAGGCTTCCAAACAGGATCGACGGAAGATATCAGATCATCGGATCTTCTATGATATTTGATGATGATGAACCCGACGAAGGCACCCTTCAGGTGAGAAATGCCATAGCGGACACCATGGATTACTGCGTGGTGGAGGATTCATGCGAAGCAATATCCTCCACGGAGGGTACTGTTGATGTTGTCTTTTCCTTTGCCGATTACAGTAAGGTCCTGGAAGAGCAGTCTTTTTCCAACGGCTCAGATGCATCCGATGCCATCTCAGACTGTGGTGACAGGATAGAGATCACTGTAAATATGGATCTTGTCTATAAGGATGATGACTGGAAACTCTATAATTTCGATGTCATCCCCACCATCTTCCCCTTTGACTCGGAAGTATTTACCTTTGCTCTGGATATCCGGGATATGATCACCGATTCATACTGGGATGAAGCTGAAGATGATGTATATACCAACAGCCCCAGGCTCCGCTATGTTATGCAGTTCGACCCTGAGAAGACAGGGGATACCATAAGCTATTCCTATCAGTTCACATATGAAGGTGAGATACTGGAAGAGAGCGATGTGATCACAGATAACACCCCGGATGAGGTCGTGATCCTTTATACCTGCGGCCAGGACGGACAGGATTTCCTTCCCGTGGGCTCTTATACCATCACTGTCTTCGACGAGGGCGGTAACGAGATCCTCACAGATGAGTGCAGTGCTCTTTATGAGGCTACATGGGCAGAGATGTCAACCTACGACGTGGAGGATCTTGGACTTCGCTTCACACTTCCTTCCGGCTTTAAGTTCCTTCCTCCCAACGACTATTACTACAGCTACATCTATGCTGATTATGATAATGTGATCTTTGTTGCCGTAGATTATGATTATGAGATCTTTATCTCAGTCATCCTCTATGATGATATGAGAAATATGGTCACCATGGATTCCCTGGATTCCTACGTGGAGACCATGGCGGATATGTGTAATGATGATGCTGCGCTCAATGATGATCCCGAAGTATCCGATTACTACTATGTCTCAAGGGTAGACCTGGCAGGTATGGATCTTCCGGCATTGGATGAGGAATACAGCACTACTGTTGATACATATCTGAGATATATCTATATCCCCTGTGATGAGGGAATGTATGAGATCTCCGTAATGTCAACGGATCCGGATGATCTAGTCTACTATACCGAGAATTTCTGGGAGGTTATCGATCAGTAATGGCAGTCCTGACTTCAAAACAGCTCAGTGAGCTCATAAGATCCGGTAACGAACCGAGGACCATCCTCATCTATGGTGAGGAGGAGTTCCTTGTGGGACAGTTCATGGATATCGTCAAGAAGAACTGCCTTTCTGAAGGTGCCGAGACCATGGACTACGTGAAGATCGACTGCGAAGGCAAGGAGATGGATACGGAGCAGGTAAGGGCGAATATCGAGCTTCCTGCATGGATGTCTCCCAAGAGGGTGGTCTTCGTCAAGAATGCCGATATCTTCGGAAAAGGCGATGCGGATGATATCGCATCCCTTCTTAAGGATGTCCCTGATACAGGACTTCTCATAATCTCCACTCTTAAGATCGATAACAGGAAAAAGGCTCTGGTAAAGGCCTTTACTGATAACGGTGTCATAGCAGAGTTCGGTTTCCAGGAGGAGGAAAAGCTCTCCTCATACATAAATAAAGCCCTGGGAAGATCCGGCCTCAGCGCCGACTCTGAGACAGTGGAGAGCATCATCTCAAGATGCAATAAGAGCTTAAGGCTCATAAACGGAGAGCTTAATAAGATCGTGCTCTACTGCCAGGGAGCGGGGCTCAGATCCGTAAACATGGATATAGTGGAGGACCTCTGTCCGCCTGATATCCAGGGAACCATCTTCAAGATCACTGACGCCATAGGCTACAAGAATACAAAGGCCGCCCTGGTATATACTGAAAATCTCATAAGGACAAAGGAGCCCATGCCCAGGATCAGGGTAATGATAGCAAGGCAGATCAAGCTCCTTTTATGTGCCAAGGAGATCGGCAGGAAGGACGAGGTCATCAAAAGGCTGAAGGTCCGTGATTTTGTTGCCGATAAGCTCCTGAAGCAGGCCCAGAGGTTCACTTATGACAATCTCATAAAGCTCTATATGGACTTTTATCAGGCTGATGCCGACATCAAAAAGGGCATGGCAGATGAGAGGATGGCTCTCGATACACTTATCGTAAAGGCATGCAGCTGACACTTAATGCATATATGCCCAACTTATTTTATTGACTGATGTTCCCCTTTACCTTAAAATAAATAAGTTATTTTAGCAGTTTAAGTTCAGGAGGAAGATCATTTTGGCAAAGATCACCATGAAAACGCCCCTCGTAGAGATGGACGGCGATGAGATGACAAGGATCATCTGGCAGCAGATAAAGGATATCATCATCAATCCTTTCGTAGACCTTAAGACAGAGTATTTCGATCTGGGACTTGTTAACAGGGACAAGACAAACGATCAGGTTACCATAGATTCTGCAAACAGGACTAAGGAACTGGGCGTAGCAGTAAAGTGTGCAACTATCACACCCAATGCCCAGAGAATGACAGAATATAACCTCAAGGAGATGTGGAAGAGCCCCAACGGAACCATCAGGGCAATGCTGGACGGTACCGTTTTCAGAGCTCCCATCCTGGTAAAGGGCATCACACCCTTCGTTTCCTGCTGGAAGAAGCCCATTACCATTGCAAGACATGCATACGGAGACGTTTACAAGAACTCCGAGCTCCGTGTAGACGGCGCTGCCAAGGCAGAGCTCGTTGTCACATATCCCGACGGAAGGACAGAGAAGAAGGTTATCCATGAGTTTGACGGCCCCGGTATCATCCAGGGACTCCACAACACAGATAAGTCCATCTCTTCCTTCGCAAGAGCATGCTTCACCTATGCACTGGACATCAAGCAGGACCTCTGGTTCGCAACAAAGGATACTATCTCCAAGACATACGACCACAGGTTCAAGGATATCTTCGCAGAGATCTACGAAAATGAGTTCAAGGCTAAGTTCGAGGAGGCAGGCATCGAGTATTTCTATACACTTATCGATGACGTTGTCGCCAGGATCATGAGAAATGAGGGCGGTATCCTCTGGGCCTGCAAGAACTACGACGGAGACGTAATGAGCGATATGCTCGCTTCCGCCAACGGATCTCTTGCAATGATGACTTCAGTTCTCGTATCACCCGAGGGTGTTTACGAGTATGAGGCTGCCCACGGAACAGTAACAAGACACTACTACAAGTACCTCAAGGGCGAGGCAACATCCACAAACCCCATGGCAACCATCTTTGCATGGTCCGGTGCACTCCGTAAGAGAGCACAGATGGATGAGCTTCCTGATCTCGAGGACTTTGCTGACCGTCTCGAAAAGGCATCCATCCAGACCATCGAGGAGGGAACCATCACCGGTGACCTTAAGAACCTTATCGACATCCCCGAAAAGAATGTCGTCAACACAGAAGAATTCCTGAAGGCTATCGCAGCCAAGCTTTGATAATTGGAGGAAAATATAATGAGCAAGTATTACGATACATGGATCGAAAGATCAGAGACCATCAAGGACCAGAATTCCTACGCACAGTACATCAACCTGTACTACGCTATGGAGAGGGATGCATACGATAAGATCCTTACAGCATTCCCCGAAAACGAGGAGCTCCGTAAGGGCAAGGCATCCGAGCTCGCTGCCAAGCTGGGCTTCAACAAGGACACCATGGATATCTTCGTAGGTTTCCTTGACGGCATCAAGACATCCCTTAACAACGAGCTGGATGTTGAGAATATCGAGGACGATTCCGATGTTGAACTCGATATCGACTATGAGAAGCTCTACTACAACATGAGAGACGCAAAGGCTACATGGCTCTTTAAGCTCAACTCCTGGAAGAACGTTCTCGACGATGCCAAGGCTGCTGAGATCGCAAGGGAGTACAGAGAGGCTAATATCGCTCACTCCGACCACATCGGAAGAAACGATCCCTGCCCCTGTGGTTCAGGTAAGAAGTACAAGAAGTGCTGCGGTAAGAATGCCTGAAAGTAGGTCCTGTTCTTGCGCGGCCTTCTCCGGAAAAAATGGTTGATAATACTTATCGGGGCGCTCATCCTGATCGCCGCGGTAGTATTTGGTGCCTTTCCCGGAAGTCCTTTAAACAAGACACTTAAACCCGTTGGGGGCATTGCTGCCCCCATACAGAGGGTTGTTAAATCAGCAGGTAATACACTGTCTGATTTCTGGGCAGCCATCACTGATGGTATCGCCATAAGAAACGAAAACGAGGAGCTCCGTGCCGAGATCGCCGAGCTTCAGTATCAGCTTACACAGTCCGAGGAGGCCCTCATAAGATATGAGGAGCTCCAGGACGCTTTCCATATCAGGGATACGTTCAGTAATTACGATATCTACGGTGCCTCAGTCCTTTCGAGAGAAGCGGACGAATGGTTCTCCGTTATAAGGATCGCTCTTGGAAATACTGACGGCATCATGCTGGAGGCAGGTGATTCCTATGCGGTCGTTGATGTACGTATGAACCTGATAGGAAGGGTCATCGAGATCGATACAAATGAGAGTAAGATCCTGCCCCTGACACATGAAGGCTTCGTTGTAAGCGGCAAGGTAAATGCCGTAAACGGTGCAGGTGTTACCATCACAGGTGATGCTTCCCTTAAAAACGACGGTCTCTGCCTTGTTACCGGCATCGACCCTGATGTCATCCTCGAGGAGGGAACAGAGATCGTTACTTCAGGTGACGGCGGACTCTTCCCCCAGGGTATCCCCATCGGTACCATAGAGAGCGTTGATTATTCAGATCCCCTTAATATCACTGCTACTTTAAGGCCTTATACAGATATCGCAGATCTTAACGATGTCTTCGTTATGGTGCCTTTCTCCGTTATAGAGGAGCAGACAGAGCTCCGTGAATCCGGAAACCTTACACCCACATATGAATCGGAAGTTTCCGAGGAGTCCGGATCATGAACCGGGGTCCGCTGATAAGAAAGATCCTTGTATATGCAGTCTATGTTCTCCTGATAGCAAGTTTTCAGGTTACTTTCCCAAAGGTCATTTCCTTTGGAGGACAGGTGGCAGACCTTATGCTGGTGTTTACCGTTCTCGCAGGTTATCTTTTCGGATTTAAGGACGGTGCCGTTATCGGTATCGCCATGGGTATCCTCCGTGACTATTATGCCAGCCCGCCCATCACCGGTATAGACGGAAAGCCTGTCGTTACTTGTGCCATCGGACTTCTCGTCCTTTTCCTGGCAGGAACGGTGGGAGCTTCATTCTTTACGGTCAAGATGAATAGAAATGTGCTCTTTGCCTTTGCCGCAGTGGCATTTCTGACCCTCTGCTATAAGATCGCAGGTCATCTGGCCTTTTTCCTGTGGCACAGGCTTGCCCTGGGAACGACATATAATCTTACTTTTGGTGACATAATCCTTCATTCCATACTTCCCCAGCTTCTTCTGAACCTGGTGGCTGCAGTGCCCCTGATCCTTCTTCTGAAGTTTGCGGGACCTTATAAGAAGGGCATCAATACAGCGCTTATCGATGAGGAGAAAGGTGGTGAGCAGTTATGGCTGACGATCTGAATCCCACCACCAGGCGCGAGGGCAAGGAGAATAATTCCTTCAGAAGACAGCTCTTCGATGCTCTCACCAACAGATATTTCGTATTGTCATTCCTGTTCTGCATCATAGGCGCAGTTATCCTTGTCATGACCGCCAAGCTTCAGTTCTCCGGTTATCAGAGGACGATCTCCGCTGCATCGGAAGGTATGCAGAGGCAGTATATAGTCAATGCCCCCAGGGGAGATATCCTTGACTGTAACGGAGTTACCCTGGCAACATCGGAATCAGTAAATACACTTATGATCTCCAACGCTTTCATGGAGGATGATGACTTTAATGCCATGCTCCTGGAGCTCAGCTACCTTTTCGATGACTATAACTGTATCCCAGTGGCTGATCTGGATGAGTATTTTGCCGTAGCACCTTTCCAGTTCCTGAAAAGTGAGGAGGAGATAAGGCTCTGGCAGACCAACCATAACCTTTTCGACCTCCAGGATTATACTGAAGGCGTTATCGTTACCTTCTCCGACGACTATGTTAAGACGGATCCCCAGGTGTTCTTCCTTTATCTCCGTGACCTTTTCGGCATCGACCCCAACTATACCGAGGATGAGGCCTACAGGATCATAAGGATCAGGTACCAGATCTTCCAGGATAACTGGTCATTTGTCACCGGAACCCCCATCGAGATTGCTACAGATGTTCCCCAGGAGCTCATTACACTTCTTACGGAACAGAATTACAGATATATGGGTATCATCAGCGGCGTAGACTACAGAAGGGTCTATACGCCCCTGGCACAGCTGTCCTGCCATGTTGTGGGATATGTAGGAAGGATCTCCCAGGAGACCCTGGCAACCCTCCAGCCTTACGGTTACAGTAACGATGACCTGGTAGGCCAGTCAGGCGTAGAGTCCCAGATGGAGAGATATCTCCACGGTCAGGCGGGAATATCATCCTATAACATATGGACAGAAGAGAGGGAGGACGGTATGTTCTTCCCCTCGGACTACGGTGTTGACCCTGTCCCGGGTGCAACTGTAAACCTTACCATCGACTCAGACCTTCAGAGGGTTGGTATCGAGGCTATGAAGCAGTATATCGAGGATGCCGAGATCGCAGAGCAGCTGAAGGGAACAGGTTATAAGACAGCTAATGCCGGAGCTTTCGTCATGATGAATGTTGATACGGGAGCCGTTATCGCCATGGGATCCTATCCAAACTTCGACCCCAACGACTTCGTCCTTTCCATGTATGGCGACAAGCAGGCCCAGGAACAGCTGGAATATTATCTTGGGATCGGAGAGTACGAGGATATAACTGCAGAGGATATGCCCCTCTGGAACAGGGCCATCATGTCCCAGTACGCTCCGGGATCCACCTTTAAGATGTGTACGGCCCTGGCAGGCCTTGAAGAAGGCGTTATCTTCCCGGGTTCTGACTATATAAGATGCGAAAGTCCCATCGATATCGGCGGCTGGGAGTTCAAATGTCTTGAGTTCCCCGACGGAGGACACGGTACCCTGAACCTTAACGAAGCTATGGCTACATCCTGTAATATCTACTTCATGAGACTTGGAGTAGAGACAGGTATCGACAATATCGATGCAATGGGTGAGAGGCTTGGCCTTGGAGAATATACGGGAATAGACCTTCCCGGTGAGATCTGCGGTATCAGGGCCAGCCGTGAGATGAAGAGGCTTCTCAGGGAAAGTGAATACGACAGGACCTGGTTCCCCGCCGATACTGCCCAGTCAGCCATCGGCCAGTTCGATAACTGTTTCACCATCATGCAGCTCTGCAGATATACGGCAGCCATTGCCACCAATGAGCTGGTTACCCCTTATGTAGTTGACAGCGTAGTAGCTTCCGACGGTTCCATCCTCTACGAGGGCCAGAAGCCTGCAACGCCCCTTGGAATAGATGAGGATAATATCGAGGCAGTAAGATATGCCATGAGATGCGTTGTTACCGGTACCACCATGTGGGAAGGTACTGCTCAGGAGACTTTCTTCGATTTCCCCATCGCCGTTGTCTGTAAGACCGGTACTGCTGAGACGGGTTACGAGGA
>CACXGG010000192.1 GCA_902767145.1 Oscillospiraceae bacterium
CAGGTTGTTCAGGGTCCAGTAGAAAACAAGTCCCGCAGGTGAATTATAAAGGAACACCAGGAATATAAGGGCCATTCCGTAGAGCTGTACCTTGGCCTTGGTGGGAAGTCCCTTGGTGTAGATGGCACTTGAGATGATATTTATAAGTGTCATGAGGATGGGCAGCAGGTTTATGGCCAGAGCTCCGATAACGATCATATGGTCAGGAGCGCCCAGGTCGGAGATAGGTCCGAACTTTACTCCCTGCAGGAGCTTAAGAGATGACAGCATCCTGTAGGCAGCAATGAAGAAGGGTATCTCCAGCATTAATGACAGAGATCCCTTGAGCGCGTCTGTGGGCTTATAGTTATTTTCGCGGTAAAAGGCCTGGAGCATCATGAAACGCTCGTCGCCCTTGAAGGTCTTCTTTATCCTCTCCTGCCAGGGACCGATCCTTTCCTCGGTCTTCCTCTCCTCTTCCTGCATGGCGTCTGCCCTCTTGTAAAGGGGCAGTACCAGGAAGTTCATAGCCAGGGAAAGAAAGATGATAGCAAGTCCCGGATGGTGGACTATCCTGTTACTTATGGAGAAGATTATCTCAAAAATAAGCTCCAGCGGCTTTATAAGCAGAGTATAAAGTGCTGTGAGAAAACTCATTATTTCTTCGCCTCTTCCTTACCCTTCTTAGCGGTCTTGGCCTTTGCGGATTTCTTGGCACCGGCCTTGCGTGCTTCCTTTTCGGCCTTCTTTCTTGATTCTTCCACCAGGGAATTATACTTATCCATCATGTAGTCGACGGTCCTCTTGGCACCCTCGCCCATGTGGACCCAGGTCTCGGCCCTTGCCTTGTCACGGCCAGCCTGATACTTGGGATCGTTCATGCACTCATCGATAACATCCTTGATTTTGCCGATGTTGTCGTTGGAGAGCTGCTGTCCAAGGGAAGGAAGGATGCTGAATGTCCAGAGGTCATCCTCCAGCCATGCTGCATCGTATACTGACTTGTCAAATGATGTATCTGCATAGATGATGGGCTTGTCGAATACGAGGGAGAAATCGTAAAGGACACCGGAGAAATCGGAGATAAGGATATCGGACCTGTTGAGGACATCGAAGTTATCTGTATCTCTGTTCCACTCCAGCTTGTCGCTGTTGGGATACTTGGACATAAGCTCATCCATCATCTCCTTCTCGGATTCGAAGGACTGGGGATGGGGTCTTACGACTACCTTATATCCTGTCTTAAGGAGCTCATCGATGATCTTGCCGCCATAGAAAGCGAAGATGGAGGAAGGGCCCCATGAGGGAGCAAGAAGTACAGTGGGTACCTCACCCTCAGGGCGGACATATCTGTTTGCATCCACTCTCTTCTTCATCTCATCCATGTAGGGGATACCGACGAGTTCCATCTCCTTTACGGGAACGCCTCTGATCTCCCAGAGCTTCTTGAGCTGGTCGATCTGGAACTGGCCTGAAAGGAGGATGGAATCGTAGAAATCTATACCGAACATCCTGTAGATGGTTATATCACCTGCAGCGTGAGGGATATGAACGTAATACTGTACTTCCTTTGATCTCTTCCACTGGAATACGTCAAGGCTGGGGGTAGTGGAAAGGACCACTGTGGCATTGAGAAGGTTGAGCTTTGAGAAAGCCTTGTTTCCTTCACCGATAAACTCTGCCTTGATATGCTCATATTTCTTCTCCAGGGCCTTATCGTCAGGAGATGCCGTGAAATAGTGGACTTCCTGTCCCCTCTTCTCGAACTCATCGCAGATGGGCTCAAAGATATTCCAGTATCTCTTATTGTCGGAGAAGATAACGATGGGGAGCCTGTTGCCATCCATCTTCTCGCGCTTACCGCCGGAGATGATGAACTTGATCTTCATGATGAGAGTCCTGAGGAAATATACTCCTACACCAAAGACTCCGATAAGGATCGTAAACAGCATGCTTCCCGTTCCGGGATCGATATAAAGGATCTGCATTTTATTTTCCCTCTTTCTTTATATTACACTTATCAATAGTAACCAAGGTCTTCCCAGTTTTCCTCATCGAAGATATCGTCATGAACTGAATACCAGTTTCCCGGGAGGAATGTCGTTCCATTGTTAACCAATATATCATATTCATGAGAAAATGTTATCTCCTGAGGATGGGTGAATTTATCTTCATCGGTGATGAGATTGCCGGTGAAGGGATTTACGGGATCGGCGATGACCCCTGATGATACGGCTATGGTGGGAACATCGGCGATGGTCATAAATGAATCATCCGTGGTAAATCCTTCGCTGTCAAAGTCCTTCACCAGGAGCAGGGGATTTACATAACCGATGTCTATGCCGAGATCATCATAGTACATGTCGTCGAACTGAAGGGTATCCCTTCCGTGGTCTCCCACGATGATTATCCTTGTATTGTCATAGACTCCGTTCTCCCTTAAGTAGTCGAACCACTGGCCCATGACGATCCACATTGCCATATTGCTCTGGTAATGCTTTGCCTGTTCTGTAGTCTCATAATTCATGGTGCGTCCGTCGATGGTGAACCTGTCCATGTTCATCTCATCAAATTCGCCGTTATCCACCTGGACTGCAGGTATATAGTCGGGCTCCTGAAGGAGCGCTACATCATGAGTGGTGGCATTCTGGAGGAAAAGGAAAGTATCCTCATCCCCGTCTGTGATCTCGGTCATCTCAGGGAGATTCTGAAGGACTGTATAATTATCCATGAAATATGGATCTGTTCCCTTTGCCGTATGCATATCTTCAATATACTGGTTCAATGTGTCAAATCCGTCATTTGCATCGGGATCGTTATACATTCCGCTGTTATAGATATTGGGCTGGAATACCAGGGGTGCTGTCTTGAAGAGGCTGTAAAGGAACAGGTTCCTGTTACGGAGCTCGTCGTCCCTTTCCGTATTCTCACTGAACATGCCTATGGTATTAAATGCCTTGATATCGGGATGATCGTCATAGATGGAAAGGTCCGGAACATACTGGAATCCGGCATGGGGAGGATCGCAGAAAGAGACCTCATAACCGTTCTCATCGTAAAGACAGGGCAGTA
>CACXGG010000193.1 GCA_902767145.1 Oscillospiraceae bacterium
CAAGTCCCACCTTCTCCCTTATATCCCTGAGCTGCTTTCTGTTCCTGGTGGAATAAGTCTTCCCTCCGCAGAAGAGCTTCACATCGCCCTCCTGGGGACGCATAAGTCCGTTTAAGTGCGTGATGAGGGTGGTCTTTCCGCAGCCGCTCTTTCCGACTATGCCCAGCACCTCACCCTCATATATATCCAGGTCCATATTACTGATGGCGTAGTTCTGTCCGTTGTCATAGGAATAGCTCAGGGCTGATACCTCAAGGACAGTCTTTCCCGACGGAGCAGCATGAGGCTCTGAAACATCCGGGACAGCTGTATCTGATGATAGACCTGTCAGCATCCTTGATATGGCAGCTGAACATGTAAGATCATCTTTTATGTCAGAAGGCTCTATGGAAGAACCTGTTATATCAGCGACAGCAGATACGAGATCACAGTTGACCGGAAGCTCCAGCCCTGATCTCATGACAGCCTCCTTATCAGAGAAGACCTCCTCGGGAGTCCCGCTTCTTACCACCAGTCCATCCTCCATTATGAAGACCTTCTCGCATCTCTGGGCCTCGGTCATGTCATGGGTTATGGTGATGACTGTCATATTCCTCTCGGTCCTGAGCCTTTCCACCGTCTGCAGGAACTCCTCCCTGCTTAATGGATCCAGCATGGCCGTAGCCTCATCCAGGATCAGGATCTTCGGTCTCATGGCAAGAGCACCGGCAATAGCAAGCTTTTGCTTCTGGCCTCCCGAGAGTTCAGTAGTCATCCTCCTTGAAAGATCATAAAGGCCTACAGCCTTCAGGGAATCATCGACGACTTCGCGGAGTTCCGGAAGCGGTACTCCCAGATTCTCTGGCCCGAAGGCAACATCCTCCTCCACTGTCGTTCCAACTATCTGATTGTCGGGATTCTGAAAGACACAGGCGCAGTTCTCCCTTATCTCCCAGAAATGTTCCCTGTCCTTCGTATCATATCCGAAAACGGCAACCCGCCCCTCGTCAGGGACTTCGAGTATATCTATCACTTTTGCAAATGTGGACTTTCCGGAACCGTTGGGACCTAAAACAGCAACATAAGATCCTTCCTCCACTTGAAGATCCGCACCCTTAAGGGCATGCTTGCGCGTAACGTTTCCCATGCCGTCATCGGAAACGTATGTATAGTGAACTCCTGTTGCCTCAACTACATTGCACATAGCATTATATTTTACTACAAATCTCCCACTGTCTTCGACTATAAGATATGTGATCGTCCTAAATAGTGGCCTATGCAGGACACCGGTTAGGACATTTTCAGGACAAATAAAAGAGCTGCCTCCATGAGACAGCTCTTTTTAAGTCATTCTTTAACCGTTTATCAAACGAACTCAAGGATAGCCATCTCGGATCCGTCACCGCGTCTTGCGCCGATCTTAACTACTCTTGTGTATCCGCCTGTTCTGCCGGCATACTTGGGAGCGATCTCGTCGAACATCTTGTTGACGGGGTTGATAACGTTACCCTCGGAATCGTGGCTCTTAAGGAGCCAGTAAGCCATCCTCTTTCTTGCAGCAAGTCTTGAAGGGCTGTCAACCTGGACAGTCTTTGTCTTGACCTCACGGTCAACTACATCATACTTGTTGCCGTTCTTGCTTGTCTTGGAAACAAGGACCTTCTTGCCCTTACCATCAAGCTTAGCCTCGGAAACTGTAACATCCTTTGTTGTGAAGTTGTCCTTTTCCTTAATAGCCTCTGTAATGAGCTTATCAACGATAGCGCTGATCTCTTTAGCGCGAGCAACAGTCGTCTCGACCTTGCCGTTGATAACAAATGCCGTTGTCATGTTTCTCAGGATAGCTGTACGCTGATCTGCAGCACGACCAAGTTTTCTATTAACTGGCATCTTTATATCCTCCTAATTAATCTTCGTTGTTTGCGAGATGAAGACCCATCTCTTCAAGCTTGGCGACAACTTCGTCAAGCGACTTCTTACCAAGGTTTCTTACCTTGATCATGTCATCTTCCGATCTTGCGATAAGATCGCCGACTGTATTGATAGCTGCTCTCTTGAGGCAGTTATATGTACGTACGGAGAAATCAAGATCCTCGATGAGCTTTCCGAGTTCGGAATTCTTCTCGCTCTTTGTCTCGATGCTCTTGAAGCTCAGGCTGCTGTCTGTAGCAGTGAGAGTCGTGAAGAGATTGAGATGCTGGATGAGGATGTCGGAAGCAGAAGCCAGAGCTTCGTCAACCTGGATCGTACCGTCTGTCCATACCTCGAGTGTGAGGCTGTCATAGTCTGTTCTCTCGCCTACACGAGTATTCTCGATGATGTAGTTCGCTCTCTTAACGGGAGTGAAGATCGAATCGATTGCGATGATGCCGATAGCCTGGCCCTCGATCTTGTTCTGCTCAGCGGTGTTGTATCCGCGGCCTACGCTGATCGTGAGCTCCATGAATACCTTGGACTCGCCGTTAAGGTGGGCGATAACATGATCAGGATTCATGATCTCTACTTCGTCATCGTGTACGATATCACCGGCTGTAAGCTCGCCGACCTTGCCCTCAGTAACGCTGATGCATACTGTCTTGGGGGACTCGGTGTGGAGCTTA
>CACXGG010000194.1 GCA_902767145.1 Oscillospiraceae bacterium
TAATCTTCTATAGACCGTAAAGTACATGGTAAAGAAACTGGCAGCGCCCCCCACAGCATTTGATATGGGTTCTGCCCAGAATACACCCCCGGCATGATCTGCCAGAAGATAAGGCAGGATAAGCGTCAGGGGGATTACCAGGATCACCTTCCTGAATATGGAAAAGGATATGGCCTGCTTTGCTTTTCCCAGGGCCATAAATGTGGACTGTCCCGAGAACTGAAGTGACATGCATACATATGCCATGAAGAAGATATGAAGGTATCTTACAGCCATCATATCCTCTCCGGGATCCTGCCCGAAAAGGGAGATAAAGAAGCCCGGGAAGAGAAATACTATGAGCCAGGCGAGAGCCGTATAGGCAAAGCCAAAGAGGGCGGACCATCTGATGCCTGCCTTTACGCGGTCCCACTTGTGGGCACCGTAGTTATAGCCCAGCACGGGCTGTGCTCCCGAAGTTATACCTGTTACTGCAACGCCCATGACAGATCTTACGGAAGATACGATGGTCATGATGTTTATATAGGTGTCGCCAAGTTCCTCGCCGCCCCAGAACCTGAGGGTCCTGTTGCATGTTATCTGTGTGGCGCAGTTGGTGATCTCCATGATAAATCCGGTAAAACCCATGGCGGTGATCTTTGCGCACGTCTTCGGGTCGAGCTTCATATTTTCTCTTGTGAGCTTTATCTCAGCTTTATCGCCAATGAAGAACAGCATTACCCAGACAAAGGATACGAACTGGGAGATGACCGTAGCTATGGCAGCACCTCTGATCCCCAGGCCCAGTACAAATATGAACAGAGGATCCAGGATGATGTTCAGGATGGAGCCTGAAAGTATGGTTATCATGGCTGTCTTGGGATGCCCCTGGGCGGTTATATAGAAATTAAGTCCCGTGGCCACTACTGTAAAGAATGTGCCTGCCAGATAGATGTTCAGGTAGTCCCTGGCGTAGGGCCATGACATATCTCCTGCACCGAAGGCATAGAGGACCGGCTTCATGAAGATATACCCGAGCACCGTGAGTACTATCGAAGCGATGATCAGGAGGGTAAAGGAGTTGCCCATGATCCTGGCAGCTCTTTTCGTTTCTTTTGCGCCCCTTGCTATGGAAAAGATGGGTGCGCCACCCTGTCCGACAAGAAGGGTGACTGCGGATATCATGGATACCAGGGGAAGGGTTAGTCCCAGGCCTGTCAGGGGGTAGCCGCTGACTGTATCGATATGGCCGATGTAGATCCTGTCTATGATGTTATAAAGGATAAGGGCAAGCTGGGAGATGCTCAGGGGAAGTGCCTGCCTGAGTATGAGCTTTGCCATGGACCCCTTCGAAAAGTCCGAAGAGAAGGTCTTTTTTTCCTTACCGTCTTTCATGCATATAAGGTTAATACAAAGGTATGGGCTCTTCAATTATTCATATTGACAAAATAGGGGCTGAATCTTAAAATGAGAATCGTTTTCAAATTTGAATGGAGCTGTATTAATGAAGAAGATCTTATCTGCAGTCATATCAGTCATCATCCTCGGCCTGAGCCTTTGTTCCTGCTCGGGTTTTGAGAAGAATGAGAAATATACCATAGTTACCACGGTATTCCCCGAATATGACTGGGTAATGAATATATTAGGCGACAGGGCAGAGGACTACGATGTAAGGCTCCTCACCGGAAACGGCGTTGACCTTCACAGCTTCCAGCCCACTGCAGCTGACCTCACCCTCATAAGCGACTGCGATATGTTCATCTATATTGGCGGAGAGTCTGACCGCTGGGTGGAAGATGCCCTGAGAAGCTCTAGAAATGAGGATCAGATAGCCATCAGCCTTCTTGAGGTGCTGGGGGACCGTGCCTATGAAGAAGAGACTGTAGAAGGCATGGAGGCGGAAGAAGAGGAAGAAGAGGGACCTGCTTACGATGAGCATGTCTGGCTCTCTCTTAGAAATGCCGAAGTATTCTGTCAGGAGATATCTGACAGGCTCTGTGATGCAGTACCTGAGGATGCAGATGCTTTCAGGAGTAATACGGAGGCTTATGTAGGAGAGCTTTCTGAACTTGACATCATGTATCAGCAGGCTGTGGATGAAGCATCCAAGGATACTCTTATCTTCGCTGACAGATTCCCTTTCAGATATCTTGTGGAGGACTACGGACTTGAATACTATGCGGCTTTCCCCGGCTGTTCCGCCGAGAGTGAGGCCAGCTTTGATACGGTGATATTCCTTGCCGAAAAGGCTGATGAACTTGATCTGGGATATATCCTTGTAATCGAAGGGAAGGGGACTGATATCGCCCAGTCCGTGATCAATAATACATCTTCAAAGGATCAGGAGGTACTCGTCCTTGATTCCCTCCAGTCTGTAACGGATGAGGATATCAGTAACGGAGCTTCCTATATATCCATCATGACTGAGGATCTTGAGGTGCTTAAGACTGCACTTTCCTGAAGATTTGCTATTCTGACGGAAAGTAAATCTCAAATTCTTTTTAATTACGTCATATTTTATGTTATTTGTTCCTCCTCCTTATGATACAATCCTGATGAGGGGGAAGTAATATATGGAGAATCTCAGTGGAGATAAGACAGGCAGAAGACTACACAGGGTCTCATTACTCTGCGTTCTCTGTGTGCTCATAAATCTTCTCGGTTCATATATAACGGGAGCCACAGGATTTCCGCTCTACATGGATTCCGTGGGTACGGTATTTATCTCTGCCATAAGCGGAACTCTTCCCGGTATCGCGGTAGGACTTTTCACCAATATCTTAAAGAGCCTTATATATCACGACTCCTCATCCATCTACTACAGTTCCATAAACGTTATGATCGCCCTCTGTACATCTGTATGTGCGAGGAAGGGCTGTTTTAAGAAGGTCAGCGGTGCTTTTATCCTTGTGGCGCTCCTGGCCCTTATAGGCGGCGGTATCGGTGGTATCCTTACCTGGTTCCTTTTCGGATTTGCAACGGAGGGCCTGTCGGCTAACTTTGCCCTTGCGGTATATGAGAGTTCATCCCTGGGCCGTTTCTGGTCCGAGATATATGCCGATGTGCTCATCGATGTTTTCGATAAGGGAATAACCGTAGCCCTTGTCTTTGCCACGGTATTCTTTATACCGCCGAAGCATTTCGAGAAGTTCAGATATGACGGCTGGCAGCAGACACCACTTACACAGGAGCTCCGCCAGTCACTGGGTTCCAGAGGCGTCCGTAAGGTCTCCCTGAGAACAAAGATCATGCTCCTTCTTATCGTTGCTTCACTTCTTATTTCCGTTGTGGCAGTGGCCATCGGCTATATCCTTTTCAGAAGAGGTACCATCAGTGACCACATGAAGCTTGGAGAAGGTGTTGCTTCTCTTTCCGCCAGTGCCATCGACGGCGACATGGTCAATTCCTATCTGGCCAGGGGAGAGGAAGTTGAAGGTTATAAGGAGACGGAGGATGTCCTCTACAGCATAAGGGACAGTTCCCCGGATATCCTCTATGTCTATGTCTATCAGATAAAGCCTGACGGATGCCACGTGGTATTCGACCTTGATACGGATGATGTTCCCGGAAGTGACCCCGGAGATCTTGTACCCTTTGACGAGAGCTTTTCGGAGTATATCCCTGCGCTCCTGAACGGCGAGACCATAGAGCCTCTCATCACAAACGACACTTATGGATGGCTCCTTACGGCCTACTGTCCTGTTTACGACAGTAACGGTAACTGTGTCTGCTATGCCTGTGCCGATATCTCCATGGCGCAGCTGGAGACGGAGACTTACAGTTTCCTGGCCAAGCAGATCTCACTTTTCCTGGGATTTTTCATCATGATCCTGGCCCTCGGTTTCTGGTTTGCCGAATATAACATCATCTATCCCGTTAATTCCATGGCCCATGTTGCCGGAGCATTTGCATACGATACTGAAGAGGTCAGGGAAGACTCGGTGCATAAGATCAAGGAGCTGGATATCCATACAGGTGACGAGATCGAGAACCTGTACGGAGCTTTTTCCAAGACTACGGAAGACAGTATGAACTATGTGGCTGATATCCAGCTCAAGAACGAGACCATAGCAAAGATGCAGAGCGGACTTATCATGGTCCTTGCAGATATGGTGGAAAACCGCGACAAGTGTACGGGAGACCACATAAAGAAGACTTCCGCCTATGTTGAGCTCATCGCAAAGAAACTCATGGAAAAGGGTGTATATGCAGATCAGCTGACTGAGAGCTATGCAGAGTACCTGAAGGATTCAGCGCCTCTCCACGATATCGGAAAGATCACTGTATCCGATCTTATACTCAACAGCAAGAGCAGGCTTACAGATGATGAATATGCCATCATGAAGAACCATACCACTGCCGGCAGGGATGTTATCGACAGGGTCATCGAGACTGTTCCCGAGTCCGGATATCTTATGGAGGCCAGGAATATGGCCCACTACCATCATGAGAGATGGGACGGTAAGGGATATCCTGAAGGCCTTAAGGGTGAGGAGATACCTCTTTCTGCCAGGATCATGACCATCGCCGATGTATTCGATGCCCTTGTATCCAGAAGAAGCTATAAGGAGCCTTTCCCCTTTGATAAGGCTATGGAGATCATAAAGGAGGGAGAGGGGACCCAGTTCGATCCGAAGATAGCGGAAGTTTTCATAGAGGCGGCGGATGAAGTAAAGAAGATAGCCGACGATTTCAGCGAAGAATAATCAAAATAAAAAAAGACCTGCAGATGCAGGTCTTTCTTTTTCTGGTCGGAGTGACGGGACTTGAACCCACGACCTCTTGCTCCCTAAGCAAGCACTCTAGCCACCTGA
>CACXGG010000195.1 GCA_902767145.1 Oscillospiraceae bacterium
ATCGGAGAGTTTACCGATGAGCCCATGGGATATAAACTTATAGAAGAAGATGGAAGTGAAGCAGAACTTCCGCCCCCGGGAACAGACGAGATATACAGGATCTGAGATCATGAAGGATTCTTCTTACATCGACCTTGAATATGCAAAGCTCGATATATCGAGAGAAGAGAGGACCGGACATCCGGAGGTGGTGTTCTGCCAGGGCAAAAAAGAGGAGCACCTTATCGGTATCTTCAGAAAGCTCTATGAAGAGTGCGGCAGGGTCCTGGGAACAAGAGCCACAGCATCACAGTTTGAAGCTGTAAAAAAGGAATTTCCTGAGGCAGTATTTGATGAGACTTCAGGTATCATTATCCTGGGGGATAAAGAAGAGGGCAAAGGACTTATCGCAGTCTGTACTGCAGGGACATCAGACATTCCCGTATCCGAGGAAGCTGCACTTACGGCGGAGTTTTTCGGAAACAACGTCAGCAGGTTCTACGATGTAGGAGTAAGCGGGATCCACAGGCTCCTTGATGTCATCGATGATATAAGAAAAGCCAATGTGGTCATTGCTGTGGCAGGGATGGAAGGAGCTCTTCCCAGTGTCATCGGCGGCCTGGTGGAGGTCCCGGTCATCGCTGTTCCCACTTCAGTGGGATATGGCGCTTCCTTTGAAGGAGTCACCGCTCTTCTTTCCATGATGAATTCCTGTGCCAACGGTATATCTGTTGTAAATATCGATAACGGTTACGGAGCCGGATATACCGCATCACGTATAAACCATCTTGCAGTAAAGGGCAAGGATAACGGTTAACAGATCTGTTTTTTAATTTCCGTTGATATAAGCTGCGAGCCTTTCGTATACGGTCCTGGCATCAGCAGTATGGAGATTTGAAGTAGTGAGGACCTCTCCCTCGGGAGCTACAGCACCGAATGTAACAAGGATATATTCGTGTCCGTTTATCTCACAGTAACTTGCAAGGCACTGGCCTGCTTCTGACGTATAACCTGTCTTTCCTCCAAGAAGGGTAGCGCCGCCTGCCTCATTGGTATAAAGGCCAAGGAAGAAATTATTATAGAAGAAGATGCCCTCAGGATGTGTTTCTGATGCAGCCACTGCATATTCCTCAGTGGATATGACCTCGCGGAAGGTGTCGTTTTTAAGGCCTTCCCTTAGTATCACCGCCATATCGTAACAGGAAGAATAATGGTCTGCATTATGTGCACCTGTCGTATTCATGAAGTGGGTATCCTGAAGTCCGAGTTCATCTGCTTTCTGGTTCATAAGATCCACGAAGGCGGATTCGGAACCTGCCACATAATTTGCCATGGCAAGACAGCATTCGGCACCTGACTTGAGCATCGCTCCGTAGAGAAGATCCCTGAGGGGGACGACCTCATCCTTTTCAAATCCTGCCGATGCAAGATCCTGATAGTAGAGAGCGTCGTAGATATCTGATGTCATGGTATATGTCTGGTCTAGATCATCAACGTTTTCCAGGAATACCAGGGCTGTCATGATCTTGGTGACAGATGCGGGATAGGCTCTCTCATATCCGTTGATCTCCTGGATAACGCTTCCGTCCTCAGCGTCCATGAGAAGGACGTTGGTACTGTAAAGACCTGAAAGGAGATCCACATCTATGGTCGTGGTGGAGGGCTCTGTTTCGGTGATGACTGTCTCGGTTACCGGGGTGGAGGATCCTGAGATCTCCTTATCATCGGGAGCATCCTTTGAGGCTATGGATGAGATGATCTTACTGATGAGCAGGATCACTAGTATGATTACTAAAACAACGGCCGCCAGGAAGGCGATACCCTTGGAATTTATCTTGATTCTTTTCTTTCTGTAATTTGCCATGAAGCCATTATAAACCAAAAAACTTGAATTCTTGCAAAAATAGGATAAAATATATTTGGCAATTTAGAACAATGACATATTTCAGAGGGGTGCCATTATTTTAAAACATAGAATAATATCATTGCTTATGATCATTACTGTGCTGTTTCTGGCTGTAGGTTCAGTAACGGCTGATATGATCTCTTATACTTCCAGGACCGACAGATTCGAACTCATGTGGAACAATGCCGAGGATTCGGAGAGATACTTCATGTCCACAGAGATCAAGGCATATGCCTGCGGCCTTACCACCAACGAGTTTATCTTCTTTGCAAGAGTAGTCGAGGGTGAGGGTGCAGATTCTGATTCCGACATCACGGACAAGGTCCTTGTTGCAGCAACAGTACTTAACAGGATCAACTGCTCCAGCTGGCCTACAAGAACAGTCATGACAACTCTTCAGAGACCCGGTCAGTTCGAAGTAGTAGACCCGGAAACAGGTGTATGCAACTGTGCAAGATCGCTTGATTCCGAGTGGGCTATCGTCATCGCTTACAGGATGGTGGCCAATAATGAGCTGGACTGCCATATGGTCTATTATAATGCTCTGGGCTTCACAGGTTACTCCAGACAGTTTACCGACTATGCGTATTTCGGCGGAAACTATTTCTCCGTTATCCCCTGTGACTGCGAACACTGCACGGAGACTGAACCCGGCTGGGTAGAGGAAGATGTGGAGATGCTCACAGATGACGATATGATCTACAGACCTGAAG
>CACXGG010000196.1 GCA_902767145.1 Oscillospiraceae bacterium
ATCCCCTGTCTGAAAGAAGCTCAAGGGTCTCAAGGGTAGCCTTATGCTCGGTCCTTGTGGAGATGATCTTTTTGCCGCTTCTCTTATTTCTGGACATATAGCCCTCGATGGCAGTGTTGGCACCTTCAGTGCCGCAGGAAGTGAAATAGAGTTCATCATCCCTGCATCCGAGGACGGAGGCTGCTCTTGAGAGTGCCTCCCTGTATTCCTTATCGGCTTTCATCCCAAGCTTATGAAGAGATCCCGGGTTTCCGAAGGAATCTTCACTTAAGAGTTCTTTTGATATGACCTCAAAGACCCTTTGGGAGGGCTTGGTGGTGGCGCTGTTGTCGAAATAGATCATGTTTATCGAAATGATCAGACGTTAAGCTCTACGTCTTCGATCTTAAGATCATCCTTATGAGCCTCAAGCACAGGATAAATTGCCTCCTTAAGGAATGCTGTCACCTGCTCAGGGCATCTGCCGATATAGAGCTTGGGATCGAGAAGTCCCTCCAGGGAATCACGGTCAAGTCCGAACTCGGGATCGTCTACGATGAGATCCAGAAGGTTATTTGGCTTACCCTCAACCTTGACTGTCTTACCTGCCTCCATGGAAGCAACACGGATCTTTTCGTGAAGAGCCTGACGGTCTCCACCCTTCTTTACTGCCTCCATGAGGATGTTCTCTGTAGCCATGAAAGGAAGCTCGTTCATGATGTGCTGCCTGATCATGTTGGGATATACAACGATACCTGAAACGATATTTGTATAGATACCCAGGATGGCATCTACAGCAAGGAATGCCTCAGGTACTGAGATCCTCTTGTTGGCAGAGTCATCGAGCGTTCTCTCGAACCACTGCTCTGCTGCTGTCATGGCAGGATTAAGGGCATCTGCGATAACGTATCTTGAAAGGGATGCGATCCTCTCGGATCTCATGGGATTACGCTTATATGCCATTGCGGAAGATCCGATCTGGTTCTTCTCGAAGGGCTCTTCGATCTCCTTCAGATGCTGGAGGAGCCTGATGTCATTACTGAACTTGTGAGCACTCTGGGCAATGGAGGAAAGGCAGTTAAGGACCCTGGAGTCCACCTTCCTTGAATATGTCTGGCCGGATACATAATAAGATGTCTCAAAACCCATCCTCTGGGCGATCTTCTTATCCAGCTCATTACACTTATTGTGATTTCCCTCAAAGAGGTCAAGGAAGCTTGCCTGTGTACCTGTGGTACCCTTGCAGCCGAGAAGCTTCAGTGAAGCGATGACTGTCTCTACTTCCTCAAGGTCAAAGAGAAGGTCCTGAAGCCAGAGGGATGCTCTCTTACCTACTGTTACAAGCTGTGCAGGCTGGAAATGTGTAAAACCGAGAGTGGGCATATCCTTATACTCGTCAGCGAACTTGGCGAGCTTTGAGATACATACCACGAGCCTCTTTCTTGTGAGCTCAAGGGCTTCTCTCATGATGATGATATCAGTGTTGTCACCTACATAGCAGGATGTGGCTCCAAGGTGGATGATACCCTTTGCAGAGGGGCACTGGTCACCATATGCATGGACATGGGCCATTACATCATGGCGGAGCTTCTTCTCATATTCAGCTGCCTTGGCATAATCAATCTCCTCGGCATGTGCCTTCAGTTCCTCGATCTGCTCATAGGAGATATTGAGGCCCAGTTCCTTCTCTGATTCTGCCAGTGCGATCCAGAGCTTTCTCCATGTCGTGAACTTCTTGTCAGGAGAAAAGATGTACTGCATCTCAGGGCTTGCATAGCGCGAGTTAAGAGGGCTCTCGTAAGAGGGCTTGTTGATTAAGTTATCAGACATATAGATCAGGCCTCCAGTATTTTTTCTATTGCTGTAAGTTTAGCACAAACACTGAAGACTTCGACAGCCTTTTCGATATCAGGAAGTGAAGGGAAACTGGGTGCGATCCTGATGTTGGAATCGTCGGGATCCTTACCATAGGGATATGTTGCTCCCGCAGGTGTAAATGCAACACCAAGCTCCTTACACAGAGCCACTGTCTCTGTAGCTGTACCGGGATAAACGAAGACAGATACGAAGTAACCGCCCAGGGGCTTGTTCCACTTAGCGATACCGGAGTCTGCAAGCTCCCTGTCCATGATGTCCAGAGTGAGCTCGAACTTGGGTCTTAAGAAAGCTGCATGCTTCTTCATATGAGCCTTAAGGGCATCAAGATCAGGAAGGAACCTGATGTGGGCATACTGGTTGATCTTGTTATTACCGATGGTCTGAACGTTTAAGATCTTGGTTGCGAACTCCATGTTGTCCTTGTTCATTGCGATGATGGAGATACCTGCACCTGCAAATGTGATCTTGGATGTGGAGGCAAATTCATAGACTCTGGAAGGGTTGCCTGCTGCAGCGCAGAGCCTGAGCATATCAGGGAGCTTGCCCTGCTTTGACTCATCGTCATAGAGGTGGTGTACGCTGTATGCATTATCCCAGAAGATCCTGAAGTCAGGAGCTGCTGTCTTCATCCTTGCAAGTCTGCCGCAGACTTCAGGAGAATAGACATATCCGTCGGGATTTGAGTAACAGGGTACGGACCACATTCCAAGGACTGTGGGATCCTTAACGAGTTCCTCAACGATATCCATATCGGGGCCGTCTTCCTTAAGGGGTACGGGGATGAGCTCAAAGCCCAGCTTCTCAGTTACCTTGAAGTGTCTGTCATATCCGGGAACGGGGCAGAGCCACTTCTTACCCGGGATCTGTCCCCAGGGCTTCTCGGAATCGTGCTCACCGAATACGACTGCTCTCATGAGAGCATCGAACATAAGGTTCAGTGAGGATCCGTTACCTACATATATATTCTCGGGAACTGTTCCCAGCCACTTAGCAAAGAATTCTCTTGTCTCGGGAAGTCCTGCGGGGATACCGTAGTTTCTGACATCAGCCCCTGCCTCTGTCTTGTACCCGCTGTTCTCAAGACCAACAAAAAGGTCATTGCTCAAGGAGAGCTGCTCAGGTGAAGGCTTACCCCTTGTCATATCAAGAGAAAGGTTCATAGCCCTGAATTCCTCGATCTTGGTTAAGAGAAAAGCTCTCTCCTCTCTAAGTTCTTCCGCCGACATTTCTTTGTACGACTGCATACTGTCCTCCCGCTTTTTGAGATTTTGAAAGATCAAAATTTCATTTTTATTGCTTAATCTTAGTTAAAACCTTAAGTATTATAATAAAAATGCAAGTAAACAAGAATAGACATTCATTAGAATTCAGTAATTTCTACATTATGTATAAAACCGTCCCTTGAATGGGATACCAATCCCACCAAAAAGATAACATTTTTACCGAAAAGCCTTTTCTCGGCAATGAATTCCCTGGCAGTATTCCTGATCTTCCTCCTCTTTGCGGCACTGATGGAAAGAGCCGGGTCATAGATGTCATTATTCCCTATATATCTGGATTTGACCTCGATCACGTATATACAGTCACCCTTCATCATGACTGCATCCAGCTCACCTACATTATGGACTTCATAGTTCCTGGCAAGAAGACGGTAGCCGTGCTTTTCCATCACTTCCACAACGCGTTCTTCTGCAAGTCTTCCCATCTCTTTATTCTTCATAAGGAGATGATAAATGAAAATCAATTGGAATTGGCACCAAATCCGTTACAATCCGTTACAATCGGATACAGATCATCAGAAACGGGCGATAAGCCTCACGAGTTTTTCGAAGGGCCTTTTGAGGACAACATACCAGATCTCCTTGGAGGAATACTTCTCCACAAGAAGAGTCCTGACTCCCGCGTAGCGTCCCGCGATAACATCAGTAAAGATCTGGTCTCCTACCATTACACAGTTCTCACTGCTCTCTTCCATGAGTTTCATGGCCCTGTTAATACCGTCGGGCCTGGGCTTGTGGGCATAAGTAACACAGGGGATATCAAGCTTTTTGGCTATGCCTGAGGACCTTCCTGTCTTGGCATTTGATACAAGGCAGCACTTAAGTCCCTTTTCCTTCAGGGTGTTTACAAAATTATAGGAATACTCAGTGGGCTCCGTGGCATGATCGGGGCCTAAGGTATTGTCGAAATCAAGAAGAAAACATGTCTTCCCTTCTGCGATAAGATCGTCCAGAGGGATATCATTTACGGACTTATAGACCTTGTCCGGGACCATTGCCTTGAATATATTCATAGGAAGAATTTTATACATAAAACATGTAATTGTAAATGTAATCGACTTTTCATGTGATATTATATATGCGCACAAAAAGGAATTTCTTTTAAGGAGTATTAATATGAAGATCGCAAAATTCGGCGGATCATCCCTGGCAAATGCTTTCCAGATCCAGAAAGTATGCGACATCATCCTCTCTGACGAAGACAGGAGGATCATCGTCGTTTCCGCACCCGGAAAGAGGACAAGGGATGACATAAAGGTAACTGACCTTCTTATCGCTGTTGCAAAGGCAAGGATCGCAGGTGAAGACATCACTGGACCTCTCCAGAAGGTAACCGACAGATTCTCCGAGATCACGGGAGACCTTAACATCTCCTCTGTCCTTCCCGATATCGTGAAGAACCTCACCGACACGGCTACTGCTGAGTATACCGACGAGGTGGCTTATCTTGATTCCGTAAAGGCCATGGGCGAGGACAGCAGCGCAAGGCTCGTTGCAGCTTATCTCACATCCATCGGCCATCCTGCAAAGTACTGCAATCCCAAGGAGTGCGGTCTTTTCCTGGAGCATGACGAAGCCGGCAAGGCAAGGATCCTGGGCGAGTCCTATGACAACCTGGAAAACCTTAAGTATGAGAAGTGCCTCTGCATCTTCCCCGGTTTCTACGGCTACAGCAAGAGCGGCGAGATCATCACCTTCTCAAGGGGCGGTTCCGACATTACCGGTTCCATCCTGGCAGGTGCCGTTAACGCAGACATCTATGAGAACTGGACCGACGTGGATAACGTATTCGCTGTCAATCCCAACATCGTAAAGAATCCCTTCCCTATCACTGAGATCACCTACGATGAGATGAGAGAGCTTGCTTATGCAGGATTCTCCGTCCTTCACGAGGAAGCCCTCTACCCTGTATATGTAAGAGGTATTCCCGTACATATCAGAAATACCAACAACCCCAACGCATCAGGTACGAAGATCGTTTCCAACAG
>CACXGG010000197.1 GCA_902767145.1 Oscillospiraceae bacterium
GGGCCTCCTCCTGGTCGTGGGTAACGTATACGAAGGTGATACCCAGCTCCCTCTGCATCTCCTTAAGCTCGATCTGCATCTCTTTTCTCATCTTAAGGTCAAGGGCACCGAGAGGCTCGTCGAGAAGAAGGACCCTGGGCTTGTTGATGATAGCCCTGGCGATGGCGACTCTCTGCATCTGTCCGCCGGAGAGCTGGTCGATATACCTCTTCTCATAACCCTCAAGACCTACAGTCTTAAGTGCCTTGGACACTCTTTCCTTTACTTCCTTTTCGGGAACCTTCTTCAGGTGAAGACCGAAGGCCACGTTATCGAAAACGTTAAGGTGCGGGAAAAGGGCATATCTCTGGAATACAGTGTTGATATGTCTCTTATGGGCAGGAACCTTGAGAAGGTCCTGTCCCTCGAAGTTAACGATACCTGAATCCGCGGTCTCGAAACCCGCGATGATCCTGAGGGTCGTGGACTTACCACATCCTGAGGGACCCAGGAGCGTTATAAATTCGTTATTTCTTATATAGAAAGTGATGTCCTTAAGGACCTGGTTGTCTTCGAAGCTCTTATTGAGGCCCTTGATCTCAATGATGTGCTCACTTCCCGTCTTGTCTTCCAAAAGCTGCATATGAACCTCCTTAGAAACTCGGCGGCGAAGAGATCCATAAGATCCTTGCCGGGCGCTGTGTTGATCTGTTTGCTATATAGTGGGGCTTGTCGGGCTTTATGAAAAAGCTCTGGCCCTTTTTCGCGATGTGCTTTGTATTTCCGATGACGATATTTACCGTTCCCTCAAGGACATATCCGATCTCCTCACCTTCGTGGGGATTGTCGGGATAGGTCTTTCCGGAAGGCTCGAGAGTTACCATGATGGGCTCCATCTCGTTCTTCTGTGCGTTGGGGATGAGCCAGCATATCTTATTGCCCAGCTCGTTGTCCTCCTTCACCGCGTAATCCTCGTCCCCGAAGACCACCTTCTCCTCTTCCGCCTCGGCGAAAAAGGAAGCCAGGTCAGTGCCCAGAGCCTCAAGGATATCCTTCAAAGTAGCGATGGAAGGGGAAGTCATATCCCTCTCGAGAAGGGAAATAAAGCCCTTCGACAGTTCACACCTGTCGGCGAGCTCTTCCTGGGTCAGCATATTCTGCTGACGTAAAAACTTGATCTGCTGTCCTATCTTCATAAATTGCCACCCAAAGTTTACTAATACTAAACTTAAAAATACAACGAGAATGATTATACATTCTGCTAAACTTCTTGTAAAGTATTCCTAAACTTTTTTGATAAAAAAAGAGACCGCCCGGAGACGGTCTCTTGAATATATAAGTTTTAGTATCAGGCTTCCTTCTCTTTTCTCCTGTCCGTAAGGGACGTGATCAGGAGGGCCGAAGCGAAGATAAATATCATGAACGGCGTCCAGAAATCCCTTAGGGTGGCGGGATATCTCATGTTTTCAGTGAGGAAGAACAGCAGTACTGATGCGGTACATACGATCAGTGTCAGAAGAGTTCCGACAAGCGCCCTCTTTCTCTCCTTTCCGGATACGAACCTTATGACGAAAGGAACCAGACAACATAAGGTCAGTATCATGGTAATAAGATTTAAGACAGCCCATCTGCCCTCACCGGGCCTGATCTCACCGGTAGACGGAGTAGCGGCTGCTCCACGGGAGGCCTCTCCTTCACCTACATCTGCGATGATGACTGTTCTTCCATCTGACTCGGCATCGTCACAGGTGGACAATGCCAGAAGCTGATCATGATCCATTCCATCCGGAAGTACTACATCTGCCTGGTCACTGCCGGCAGCTGCTCCCTTCACCGGATTGGAGGAAGGATAAAAGACAAGTTTTCTGGGAGAAGCTGTGAACTCATCTGCCTGGGCCTGTCCGTCCAGCTGGGTGACGCCGTAGATATTGGAATCATATGCGTCAGTCTCGATGCAGACGAAGAACTTCAGGTAGTAGATACCATCCCTGGTAATGAGCTCGCCGTACTGGTGCTCCTCAAAATAGTCCGGATCCTTGAAGTTTACAACATCCCCGAACATGGCTCCGTTATCGAAGTGATGTCCGTAAAGGAGGTTGAACTGGTCAGAGAAATCCGGGGAATTGACCGACTGAAGGTATACCGATCCCGAAAGAGTGGAATCGCCGTAGATATCACGGTTAACGTAATACAGATCATCGGGACCCTGAACGATAGGGTAATCGATGTTCGTATCGTAGATCGTGATCCAGCCTACCACGTCAGGATTGATCTTCAACAGTTCATCAAATGCTTCCGGCGACAGATGACCGGACTCATCTACGGGACGATACTGGATAAGGTCCCAGGATGAGAATGCCATTTGCTCCAGATAGAAAGAATCCAGAACTGCATATCCGGCGAAAAACATCATCACTAAAGCCAGCACGATAGCCGCGCTTCTTAAAACGACGTTTCCAATTCTTGCCGCACTATTTAGTACTCTAAACAAGTCTTTTTCTCCTGTCAGATATTATTACGCCTGATTATCGTTATGATCGTGCCCCTGATCTCATCCCTGGTCACAGGACCCATATACCTGGAGTCCATTCCTCCCTCTCTCGAGTCAGCAAGTATAAAGTACTCGCCCTCGGCAAGAGTGACCGGGAAGTCGATCCCGCCTTCGTACCGCGGTGTGTCGTAAAAGATACCGCTCTCTGAGACGTAGTGGCCGTTGATCATAAGCTCGCCTTCTTCGGTTATGTCCACCGTATCCCCGGCTCCGGCTACCACCCTTCCTAACAGGGTGTTGCCGTTCTTTTCGTATACTGCCGTCTCATGGGCCGTAAGGTCCTTGTCGAGACGATAGTACAGAACCAGGTCTCCGGCGTCGATCCTCGGATACATGTCCGCATTGGGTGCGACCATAACTCCGAGTGCCAGTCCGAAAAGGCCCCATATTATAACTACGAAGACAAGTGCGAACAAAAGGAAGCGTTGTATCTCACTTACCTTTCTGTCCGACCCGGTGTCTTTTTTCATCTAATCAAGCCTCGTTATGTCTCTTTGACTTATTTACCAATACAACAAGTGCTACTGCTGCACCGAGCATGATGATGTAAGGTGCATATCTTAC
>CACXGG010000198.1 GCA_902767145.1 Oscillospiraceae bacterium
AGAAGCTACCCTTAATGCTGAGAGGATCATCGCCGAGAGGAACGGTATCCTTGAAGTCGCAGGCCATATCAATGGCGAGATAAAGAACAGGGAAGAGGAACTTCAGGCTGTTATCACTGAAAAGGAAGAGAATACCAAGCAGTCAGCTGAGCTTCGTGAGCAGATGGAGAGATCCAAGGCTTCCTATGAGCAGATGAAGGAGAACTTCGAGAAGAAGGATCTGGAGATCAAGTCACTTAATGAGAAGAAAGCGGAGATCGACAAGGAACTCTCCGGATTTATCTCCAAGCTCACTGATATAAACGATACCCTCAATAACCTGAGGACAAAGCACAATAATCTCGTCTCCAAGTACGAGAAGTATATTAACGATATCGATTTTTCAAAGAACAGGCTCTGGGAGGATTACGAGTCTACTTACGACAATGTGGCAGATAAGTATCCCAGGATCACCAATATCAACGAGACCACTAAGGAGATATCTGCCCTCAAGGCTGAGATCAAGGCCCTCGGTCCCGTTAACCTCAATTCCGTTGAGGAGTATAAGGAGATCTCCGGCAGATATGAGTTCATGCTGGAGCAGAGAAACGATATCTTTAATGCCAAGACGAACCTTGAGAAGGTCATCGCTGAACTTATCGATGAGATGAAAAAGCAGTTTATCGATCAGTTCACTACCATCAACGAAAACTTCAAGACAGTATTTACCGATCTCTTTAACGGAGGTTCCGCAGAGATCATCCTTGAGAACGAAGAGGATGTTCTCAACTGTGCCATCGAGATCAAGGCACAGCCCCCGGGAAAGAAGCTTCAGAACCTTACGCTCCTGTCCGGAGGTGAGAGATGTCTTACTGCCATCGCACTTCTTTTCGCGATCCTGCAGCTGAGGCCGTCTCCCTTCGTAGTACTTGATGAGGTCGAGGCCGCTCTTGACGATGTAAACGTCTCCAGGTTCACTGACTTCGTAAGGCGTTATACCGCCAAGTCCCAGTTTATCCTGGTTACCCACAGAAAGGGCACCATGGAGGCCTGCGACAGGATGTACGGTGTAACCATGCAGGAGCGCGGTATCTCAAAGATCCTGTCTATGCGTATACAATAAGGAGTAATGGAATATGGGAGTATTTGATGCTTTTAAGAATGGTCTTAAGAAGACCAGGGATTTCTGGGCCAGCGAGTGGGTAAAGACCGTCGCTTCCCATGGAAAGTTCGACGATGAGATGCTGGACGACCTGGAAGAGATCATGGTCCGTGCCGACTGTGGTGTTGCCGCCAGTGAGGATATCATCTCCTATATCAAGGATTACATCAAGAGAACAGGTGACGACTCCAGGGAAGGGGTCATGCAGGCCGTTAAGGAAAGGATGCTTGAGATCCTGGGCGAAAAGACACAGATCGACATACAGGAAGGTAAGCTCAATATCATTCTTATGGTGGGCGTAAACGGTACAGGCAAGACCACCACGGCCGGAAAACTGGCTTCCAGATATAAGGCTGAAGGCAAGAAGGTCATCATGGGTGCAGCTGATACATTCAGGGCAGCAGCCGTTAACCAGCTCAAGGTCTGGGGAGAGAGGACTTCCACAGCAGTCATCGCCCACGAAGAGGGATCTGATCCCGCTGCTGTCGTCTTCGATGCCATCCATGCAGCTATTGCCAGAAAGGCAGATATCCTTATCATCGATACTGCAGGAAGGCTCCATAACAAGAAGAACCTTATGGATGAGCTTTCCAAGATAAACAGGATCATCTCCAGAGAGGCACCTGATGCTAATGTAATGTCACTTCTCATCATCGATGCCACAACAGGCCAGAATGCAGTCCTTCAGACAGAGGCATTCACCGAGGCAGTTGATCTCGACTATCTGGGCATTACAAAGCTGGACGGAAGCGCCAAGGGCGGCGTTGCAGTATCCGTGGCTTATACGGCTAAGGTCCCCATCGTTCTGGCAGGTCTTGGAGAGGGAGTGGACGATCTTATGGATTTCGATCCGGAAGCTTTTGTCGAATCCCTTGTGGCAGACGACACGGATGCCTGAAAACTATAGCTTTACAAGCAATTAAAGGTGTGATAATATACCAAAGCTGCCGTGACACAGTTGACGGATCACTCCGACCGCTACTTTGTCACCGGTCTATATCAAATAACAGGAGGAAACTACGATGGATGCAATCAACAAGGCTGAGATCATCAAGGAGTATGCTACTCACGAAGGTGATACAGGTTCTCCCGAGGTTCAGATCGCTATCCTTACAGCAAGGATCAATCACCTCACAGAGCATCTCAAGACCCACAAGGGTGACCACCACTCAAGAAGAGGACTTCTTATGATGGTTGGTAAGAGAAGAGGACTTCTTGACTATCTTGCACAGATCGATATCGAAAGATACAGATCTCTTATCGCAAGACTCGGTATCAGAAAGTGATCAAAATACCAAAGAAGTATCAAAGGACTGTCTCCGGACAGTCCTTTTTCTTGCGCGAAAATCGAAATATCTCCCGGAAAGTCTCCCTATAGGGAGAGGTTGATGGCAATTTCGGGCAGTTTTCTGCTCAAAACGGC
>CACXGG010000199.1 GCA_902767145.1 Oscillospiraceae bacterium
CCTTAAGACCGCAAACAAGGCAGGTATCAAGTCCACCGGAAACGGTTTCGGCGGCATGAGCTTTTCAAATCTTATGATCGAGCCCGGAGACAAGTCCTTTGATGAACTTTGCAAAACACTTGGAAATGGCCTTTATATAACAGATCTTGCCGGACTTCACGCCGGAGTAAATACCATCAGCGGTGATTATTCCATCTTCTGTGAAGGCTTCAGGATAACTGACGGAAAGGTCTCAGGCGCTGTTGAACAGATCACCATATCAGATAACTTCTATGACTCTATAAAGAAGATCTCTGATGTAGGAAATGATATGTATTCAGAGCCCGGAGGAGCAGGCGAGTTCTTCGCACCCTCCATGATCATAAGAGATATAAAAGTGGCAGGAGAGGCTGTCGAATAACTTTTTCTATAGTGATATAATCTTTTCTTGAGATAACTATTTGGAGGTTCAAAAATGGACAGAAAGATCGAGACCAAGTGCGTTCAGGCAGGCTGGACACCTAAAAATGGCGAGCCCAGGCAGGTTCCCATCTATCAGAGTACTACATTTAAGTATGATTCATCTGATGATATGGGTGCATTATTTGACCTTGAGGCTTCCGGATACTTTTATTCAAGGCTTCAGAATCCCACTAATGATTATGTGGCAGCTAAGCTCTGTGAGCTTGAAGGCGGTTTTGCAGGAATGCTCACTTCATCAGGACAGGCAGCAAACTTCTTCGCAGTATTTAATATATGTGAAGCAGGTGATCATTTTATCTCTTCATCATCGATCTACGGCGGAACATATAATCTCTTTGGTGTAACAATGGCCAAGATGGGCATCGAGTGCACCTTTGTTGATCAGGATCTGCCTCTGGAGGAACTTCAGAAGTATGTAAAGCCCAACACAAAATGCATCTTCGGTGAGACCATCACAAATCCCACATGTACTATCCTTGATTTTGATAAGTTCTCAAAGCTCGCCCATAATAACGGTATTCCGCTGATCGTCGATAATACATTTGCCACACCTGTAAACTGCAGGCCTTTTGAGTTCGGCGTGGATATCGTGACCCATTCAACGACAAAGTATATCGACGGACATGCATCTGGCGTAGGCGGAGCTATCATAGATTCAGGAAACTTTGACTGGATGGCCCATAAGGAGAAATTCCCCGGACTTACAACACCTGACGAATCATATCACGGCATCACATATGCTGAGAAATTCGGTAAGGGTGCTTATATTACAAAGGCTACAGCACAGCTCATGAGGGACTTCGGTTCGATCCAGTCACCCCAGAATGCTTATTATCTGCAGCTTGGACTTGAATCACTCCATGTCCGTATGCAGAGACATTGTGAAAATGCCCAGAAGCTCGCTGAATTCCTTGAGAGCGATGACCGTATTGCATGGGTTAATTATCCCGGATTAAAAACGAACAAATATTTTGATCTCGCTCAGAAGTATCTGCCCAATGGAACATGCGGCGTAATGTGCTTCGGTATCAAGGGCGGCCGGGATGCATCTGTAAGATTCATGGATAATCTTAAGCTCATCTCCATCGTTACACACGTTGCTGATGCAAAGAGCTGCGTTCTTCATCCTGCAAGCCATACACACAGACAGCTTACTGATGAGCAGCTCATCGAGGCAGGCATCGCTCCTGATCTTATCAGATTCTCTGTTGGTATCGAAAATGCAGATGATCTTATAGAGGACATCAAGCAGGCACTTGATAATGTATGATATTTAAAAACTGTACATAGATAAAAAGCCGTGGCAGATGCTGCGGTTTTTTTATAATTCATAAAAGTACGTTAAAAGTACGTTTCGAAAGAGTCCAGGCGTACTTTTCGCGTACTTTTTAAAAAAGTACGTTAAAAGTACGTTTTGGGGATGCCCGGACGTACTTTTTTGATACTTTATATTATTAATGTATCATATGGGGCTTTTTCAGGTCTTCTCAATTCACCAAAATTGTAATTATACCGAATTAGGTAACCATAAAAAACGATCAGTCGTATCTTATCTCACTTCTCCTCAGCCTGATGAGATAGATGGCAAAGACCACTCTTACGATGAGCAGCATTACTACGATACCGATAAGATCGATACAGACATCAACGATGGATCCGGTACGGCCTGTTACGAAAAGCTGATGATATTCATCAAGGATCGCAAACAGGACTGAAAACCAAAGCGACAGGATTATATAAAGTTCATTATCTGATTTGATCATCTTCGTCGGAGACTGATCATAGGAATTCATCGGAGAGATCAGATTGGTAAATCTGATGGCAAGAAATGACAACAATGAAAGAACTGAATATTCCAGGATATGTGTTCCTTTCCTGATCATTACTTCAGTAAGCCCTGTCTCACCGAATATGGAATTTACATATTCAAGAAAGCCCATGCTCCTGGCTGAGGAATCTTCACCTGTTTCAGAGGAAAGGAAAAAAATGAGATACATCCATGCCAAAGTAATGATCCATAATACTACAGATGCAACTATATAAAATATAGATAACTCGTTTTCCCTGTTATTGTCCCTGCGCATGTTTTAATTATATTTCATAGCCCTTTCGATGTCACGCTTAGCCTGCTTTTTAGCCTCTACATCGCGCTTATCGTAGTTTTTCTTACCTCTGGCGAGTCCTATCTCGAACTTGACCCTGCCATCCTTAAAATAGCATTTTGTGGGCACCAGTGTAAGTCCGTCCTGCTTAATGGTGGAATAGAGCCTTATGATCTCCCTTTTATGCATCAGGAGCTTTCTTGACCTCATGGGATCAAGGTTAAACCTGTTTCCCATCTCATAAGGACTGATATGTACTCCAACAAGCCACATCTCTCCTTCCTTTACGGTGACGTAGCTGTCCTTGAGGTTCACTTTTCCCGCACGGAGGCTCTTTACTTCCGTGCCTGACAAAACAACTCCGCACTCATATTTCTCTTCGATGAAATAATCGTGAAAAGCCTTCTTATTTTCTGCTATTACTTTTATACCTTTACCCGCAGGCATTGTTTCCTCCAAGTTTCAGTGAGGGCTTTGCATTGAGATCCAGTGCGTCCCTCCTGCCGTTAATATACTCATAATAGCCTGCAGATGCTATCATGGCGCCGTTATCGGTACAAAGGCCCAGCGGCGGATAGAATAATCTGAGGCCGTTCTCTTTTCGTGCCGTATCAAAGGTCTTTCTCAGGAAGGAATTGGCACTTACGCCTCCCGCAAGGCAGATGGTCTTTATCCCCGTCTCCTTTGATGCCTTGAGGGTGTTTTCCAAAAGGATCTGCGCAAGATGCTGCTGATAGGAAGCCGCAAAGTCTTTAAGTACGGGCTCTTCCCCCTTTTGCCTCATTCCGTTTATGAGATTAAGAGCTGATGTCTTGATACCGCTGAAAGAGAAATCAAGTGTATCACCCATATGCGTTTTTGAAAAGGTGTATGCGTTTGTATCTCCACCCTGTCCTGCCTTATCCATCTTGGGGCCGCCGGGATATCCCAGGCCGATCACCCTGGAGATCTTATCTATGGCCTCCCCTGCCGCATCGTCCCTGGTCTTCCCCAGGACCTCCAGATCAAGATAGTCCTTAACATGGACTATGGCAGTATTTCCGCCGCTTACACAGAGGCAGAGAAATGGCGGTTCGAGCTCGGGAAATGCCAGATAATTGGCACATATATGACCGTGGAGATGGTTTACTCCCACCAGGGGCTTTCCTGATGCGGCACAAAGCCCCTTGGCAGCCGAAAGGCCCACCAGAAGGGCTCCCACAAGACCGGGACCATATGTGACTGCAACTGCATCTATATCATCCAGGGTCATCCCTGCCTCGGAAAGCGCATTATCGATACAGGGATAGACTGCATCAACATGCATCCTTGAGGCGATCTCAGGGACTACTCCTCCATACTGCTCATGAAAATCAGCCTGGGAAGCTATTATATTACTTACTATCTCCCTGCCGTTCTTAACTACTGAACAGGCAGTCTCATCGCAAGAGGATTCAATGCCGAGGATATAGATATCTTTTTCCATGATCACTCCTTGATAAAGAAAGATGTCATGAAATCCATGACCGTATCTATATATGTGTCCTTACCGATCCTGAAGGACTCCAGATAACCTGCACCCGGCACCATAAGAGATGTGGTGATACCTGAGTTGAGCCTGTTCCTCTCAGTTACGATCTGGGAGATCTTATCAGCGCCTATAAAGGTATCGTGGCCTCCGTAGATTATACATACGGGTACCGGGAGCCTTGAGATCTCAGCTACGAGGTTTACAGGCTCTGTACCGCCCGTGGAGACCCTGATGGCATAAGGAACAAAGTTCTGTGTAATGACACCCAGGAACTCGTTCTGGACTACTACAGGCTTGATGTAGTCGTCGGAATTCTTGGCAGGGGAATCAAATATCATTCCCTTTATGTAAGACTTATCAAATCCCAGCTTAAGAAGATCGTCACTGTATTCCATTTGCTCAGCTTCTGTAAGATCAGCATCAGGCAGCTGGTCATATGCGATGACGCAGGAGGTACAGCCGGTACCGATACCGTAAAGTACTACATCAGTGGTAACAGATATGGATCTTACCTGGGCGATGGCACCGATAACATCCTGCCACTCAAGGTAGCCATAGGCACTTATATCACCTTCGGACTCACCGGAATTACGAAGATCGAAAAGAAAGACATTATATCCGTTATCGAGCCAGCCTTCGATCATATCGACCATATTTACGCCGAACTGGAGCCTGTTGTCACCTGTATTATGGACAACGATAACTGTTGTTATGGGGTCCTCGCATTTAAAGAACCAGCCGGACAGCGTGGTCTGGCCGTCAAAGGACTCAAAGCTGCAGGTGGAGTATGAAGGAAGGATATTTGACGGAACGTTTGAGATCTCCGTCTTATCCAGGTTCATAAGGTTGTTTGAAGACAATACCGTAAGGACGATAAAGAAGATAAGGGCAAAAGCGATAAGGCTCAGATAGAGGGCACTTCTTACTATGAAGTTTCCTCCCCTTTTTCTACCCCTCTTCTCAGTCTCTACTCCGATAAATCCACGCGTCATAACATGTTTTTCTTCTTAAGGATGATGGCGCTGATGACAACACTTGCGATGCATCCGAAGAGCAGTGCGAAGAAAGGTATGGGATTAGTTGCAAACTCAGCATCCCAGGGCATTGGACAGTTCTGGCCGAAGAAGCATCCGATAAGGTCGGGCATCGTAAGACAGATCGTAGCCGCAGCCAGGATCTTCATTATGTCATTAACGTTATTGTTGATGATGGAAGCATAAGCATCAGTTGTGGAGCTTACGATATTGGCATAGATATCAGCCATCTCGTGAGCCTGCTTATACTCGATGACAACATCCTCAAGAAGATCCTCATCCTCATCATAGAGTTTGATGATCCTTCCTCTCATCAGCTTCTCGAGGACCGCCTCGTTTGATTTAAGGGATGAAGCGAAGTAAACGAGGGACTTACTGAGTTCAAGGAGTTTATAGAGCTGGTTATTGGAGATCTCTTTGGCGAGCTCGCTCTCGGCTACCTCCAATGTCTTATCGATGAATCTCAAAAGTCTCAGGTATTCCCTGGCGACGGCGAAAAGGATCTGGATGGTAAATCTCGTCCTGAACGGGATATAAAGGTCCTTGATCCTGTTTTCGATAAAGTGATCGAGTATGGGTGTCTGCTTAAGTGAAACAGTGATTATATGCTTATCTGCAAGGATGATACCAAGAGGAGTCGTCTCATACTTGATGAGGTCCTTCTCCCTTCTGGAATAAGGCACGTCAACGATGACGAGTACGATACCCGTGTCATCATCATAGTCGATACGAGGCCTCTCTTCTTCATCGAGAGGATACCTTAAGAACTCCTGTGGAATATTGAGCTCAGTCTCGATCTTGGAGATCTCAGCTTCCGTAGGAGAATAAAGGTTTATCCAGCAGTCGTTGGTGATGGTATCAGTCTCTGTAGTCCTGTATATCTGTTTGGAGACTGTCTGCTTTATTTCTGATGATCTGTAGATCTCGAGCATGGTAGACCTCCTTTAGATATAAATAACTAAAGTATTTTACCACCATATTATTATTTTTTCTATATTATATGTCAGTCGATGCCTGAGGAGCCGAATCCGCCGCCCCTGTTCTGACCGATGGCAAGAACGGAATCCACCTCAACGGGATTCACGTAAGTAACTCTTGCAAATACCATCTGGGCGATGCGGTCACCCTTCTTTATAAGATAAGTACCGTGCTTGCAGCCCTTATCGCTGAGGGTAAAAGGCTCTGTATCGGAAGCATCCTCCCTCATGGAGGCATTATAGATTATGACATTGACCTCATCCCTGTAACCGCAGTCGATGGTTCCGGGAGAATTGGGAACTCTCAGGGGTGTCTTAAGGGAGATACCGCTCCTGGGCCTGATCTGGACTTCATATCCCATGGGGATGGCCATCTTAAGACCCGTGGGAACAAGAACGCTCTGTCCGGGATGGACCAGGATGTCTTCACAGCTGTAAAGATCCATTCCTGCATCACCCTCATTGGCATATGTGGGGATGACTGCATCCTCTCTGCATTTCTCTATGGGAAGATCACAAAATTCCATTCATCATACCTCCGTAAAACACTGTATTACATCATATCCGAGCTCTGAAAGAGTAACGGAATCATTATAATCGAAAAGGTTCTTGGCGTCTCCCCAGATGGAGGAGGAACAGTCGGCCGGTCTTGATATAAGGACGCATTCCTTCTGTGAATCAGAGGAGATCAGAGTGACATTATCCTTATCAAAGCACTCCCTGCATCCGTTCCTGTGACAGCCGAGGGGGCAGAAATCACTCTGCATCCAGGGGATGGGACCTCCGGAGTGGACTATGAGGGTCCCTCCTCTTCCCTTGCCGGAAGAGAGCATATTGATGGTATCTTCCGGTGTCATCTCATGGGAGATACATGCTCCGTCGCAGCGGGATAATGTGCAATCCAAAGTTTTACTGTTATAGATATTGGATCCGAAGGAAGCAAAATGCAGAACTCCCAGTTCCTTATAAAGATCTGAAGAGCTGTAGACATCAGAGTCGATAACAGCCAGGAACTTCTCCCCGACAGCTTCAGAAAAAGCCTGTAAAGCTTTGTTTGCAGCAGATGCTAACCTGTCGTGGAATGCATCGGGCATAACGACGCAGGCTTTGACATCATTATCATTGATCATGCCGGTGATACGAAGGAACATCTTCCTGTCCATGATGTCAAAGATACTGAACGCATAGATATCGGCATCCCTTCTAAGGTCTCCTTTGATCCTTCTGACAGCCGGAAAATAGTAAAGGGACATGATGTCTTCAGATACTTTCGGTATCTCTTCCCTGACTTCATCTGCCGTTTCAGGGAAGCCCGTCATATGGGATGATGTGAAGTCGATCTCATTTATAAGAGCATCAGTAAGTTCCCTTCTTACATCATTTAGAAGGCTTATGGGGCAGCATACGGAAGTATCACCCGTAAAGTACACATCTTCCACCACAAATGGTGTATTTCCGGTCTTCATGAACTGGGACCTGATCCTGTCCTCATCCACGGCATGGCCTTCATAGGAATCATCCAGCTCCAGCTCTTCAGTCTGGGCAAACACCTCATTAAAGATACCTGATGACACCTTGGCATTGGCAGAGATCTTTCCGTCTCTGATATCCAGGGATATGGTCACCGGGGTCTTCCTTACG
>CACXGG010000200.1 GCA_902767145.1 Oscillospiraceae bacterium
CCCGGATATGAGCCAAGGCTATTGCGTGAAGGGAGAGGATACAGCGGCTTTCCTTGAGAGCTCCCTTAGTGAATTGGGCCTTTCTGATGAAGAGGCAGGTGCTTTTATCTGTTACTGGTTGCCGATGATGGAAGATAATGATTACAATGTTATCTCTTTCCAGAATGATGCATATGAGGAAGCGGCTTCGTTGTATGTTTCACCTTCTCCGGATACGGTTATCAGAGTAAATATGATGTGGTATGCTTCTGACGCTTATGTCGATATTCCGCCCCAGGATCTATCTTCGTTTAATCCTTCCGAGAGAGAAGGCTTCACAGTGGTAGAATGGGGAGGAGAGATGTACGGAGAGTAATGAGATATGAGTGATACGCTTCAGGCTAAGGTTGAGAAGAGCATAAGGGAGGAGTTCCATGCTTCGCTGTTTGCACCTTTCTGTAAAGCCTGTAAGACGTATGAACTGATCTCTCCCGGGGACCGGATCGCGGTATGTATCTCAGGCGGGAAGGATTCCATGCTAATGGGGAAGCTCTTCCAGGAGATCTTGAAGCATAACAAGGTGGATTTCTCTCTTGAGTTCCTGGTCATGGATCCCGGATATGCTGACGAGAATATGTCTCTTCTTATGTCTAATGCACATTCTATGGTGTTACCTGTCAGCGTCTTTACCAGTCCTATATTTTCGACCATCGCTTCTTCCAAGACACCATGCTATGACTGCGCCCGCCAGAGGAGGGGATATCTGTATAGTCAGGCTTCTTCTCTGGGATGCAATAAGATAGCTCTGGGGCACCACTATGATGATGTGATAGAGACTACGCTTATGAGTATGCTCTATGGCGGGCAGGTGCAGACGATGATGCCGAAGCTTCGGAGCAGAAACTATCCCGGGATGGAGCTTATCAGGCCTATGTATCTTATCCGGGAAGCTGATATTGTAGGTTGGGCTTCTTACTGCGGACTGTCTTTTCTTGATTGTGCCTGCCGTGTTACCGATTCTCCTTCCAAGTCTTCTACGAGGCAGGAGATAAAGGAACTGATCGCTTATATGAAGGCTAAGAATCCTTCTGTTGAGGCTAATATATTCTCCAGCGTGGAGAATGTGGATCTGGATTCTGTTATCGGGTATAAGTCGAAGGGGGAGCGGCATCTGTTCCTGGATGATTATTGAGCTTAATGTGGGCTTAAGGTAGTTTAATAGTTGTTTAATGTTTTAATCCTCCTGTTCTGCGATAATGGTATCGGAGTAAAGGAGGATCTCTTATGTTTAGAAGAACTTTGTCGGGGATAGCTGCGCTGGTTACGGCCGCTTCTATGGCCTTCGGGATGGCTTTTCCTGCTGATATGCTATAATCCCCCTATATTGGATAAGGGAGATATTATATGCGCATCACGACAGGGGATGGATATGCAGATATTGAAGATAACGGGACTGTTTTGAGGTTTTCCGGGCAAGATCTTGGCTGGGCATTCACTGCCATTTATTCGGATTCTGAGTGGATTTCCGGATCGGGATCTAAGATCGGTCTTGCGGTTGATGCTGTGTTATATAACTCTGATATGAACGCTACTCTTCCCCCGTCTGAACAGTTCTGTTTCGGGTTCAGGTTCCGGGATGTTGATTCGCTGGTGTCGGTGCTTCTTACGATCCCGGATCTGAAGGGAAGTCTCTCTGTTGTTTCTGATGATTCTTTTGAGTGGACGCTGCCTTCCGGGGTCTGCATGACGATCGTCCTGTCTGAGATCGTGAACAGGAAGGGTGAGGTGTCTATCAGGCAGTGGGATGTTTTTCCCCGGTATGAGGATGCCGTGTGCCAGCAGTGGCATACTGAGGAAGAGGATATCTTCTCGGATATCGTACTGATCAACTATGGGAGGCTGTTCTGGGTCAAGGATAGAAAGGGCAGGGTAGTCCTTATGTCCAAATACGACTACGACAGGATGAGCGAGAAGAGCAGGAGCAAGTATCAGATCCTCTGATCAGTCTCCGTAGTCCATCTCGCGTAAGACTTCTCCGCAGGCTACGCACGTGTGCTCTGTATAGGATGTGCCCCCGCGGTGGTGCTGGGATGTCTGGTTTGTGAGTACCAGCATGTGCTTTCCGCTTTTGCAGTCCTGCTTTATGTTCTCGGGGACCATGGATGCTTCTTCAAGCTTCTTGAAAGCTTCTCTTCTGTTTTCGAAGGATTCACTATTGTCCAGGGCGATCTTCAGGTAATCGCGTTCCTCTTTACAGATACTGCAGACCTCGGCGCATCTGCCAGGGATGGGGACAAAGTCGTGTTTTGTGCGTGTGAAGCCGCACCTTCTGCATTTGTATGTGCAGTTGCCCTGGGGCTCTTCGTCGTGTTCCTGTTCTATTTTCTTTCCGCAGATCCTGCAGGTGCCTTCGCAGATGGTATCTGATACTGATGTGTAGGAGAATCTGTGTTCTTCGTCGCGGATCTTGCCGCACTTAAGGCAACGGCAGTTGTCCCAGTCGTGGTCTTCGTCCCGGGTCTTTCCGCAGATCTGGCATCTGCAATGGTTCCAGGAGTGGCCTGAATCCTTCTTCTCACCACACCTGGAACATGTACAGCCATTCCATTTATGTCCGAATATGGAACAGAGGCCGCCCATTACTTCAGGATCTCTTCGAGCTTAGTGATGAGTTCGGCTGTTCCTTCGCCGGCTTTCTTGTTCATGAGGTTGAACCTGAGGGCTGCAACACAGAGCTTCTTAGCCTGCTTAGCACTCACGCCCTCTTTTTTCTTGATGGACTCCGCTACTTTGTAGTAGACGTTTCCCGCTTCGCTGGGCATGTTGTTGGGTGCTTTTACGAGTTCTCCTGTGAGGAGTTCGATCTCTTCCTTGCTCAATCTTTCATTCAGATCGATGAGCTCTGACTTTTTACTGAATAAACCCATATGACCTACCTCCATATTATCTGTGGTCATCTAATGCGGACAGTTACATTATAACATGAGGATGGGTAACTCCTGCTGATTTTCCATTGATTTTGTGGTATAATATTTATTGGAATTTGGGAGGAGGTATTAGCTATGCTTACCGCTATATTTGTTATTGCTTTGATCTATGTTTTTATCAGGATGATCTTGTTTGCCATCAAGGCTGCATGGGGTATCGCTAAGTGCGTTGCATTTATCGTGCTGCTTCCGCTGATCATTGTTGGACTGGCTATCGCAGGTATGTTCTATATCGCACTTGGCCTGGCTATAGTTGTCGCAATAATCGCTACCATCGGCTGGCTTATCGCACTCTGATATAGTTTCTGTTGACACCTCTGTTGTGTTGGTGGTATTTTATGGATGAATAAATATTCATTCATAAGGAGGGCGTATGCCTAAATCTGAAGAACGCTGCAGGGAGATAAGGGAAGAGACCAGAGAACTTATAGTCCGGAAGTCTGCTCTGTACTTTGCCAGGAATGGTTTTTCCGGGACGAAGATAAGCGACCTGTCGAAGAATATCGGCATTGCCCAGGGTTCGATCTATAACTACTTCGGATCCAAGGAGGAGCTCTTTGCTGAGGTCTATTCCATATCGGATAAGATCGCTGGAGTCCATAAGCTGGATACTGTTGCGAAGCTGCCGATCCCTGCGGATAAGAAGATAGATATGCTCTCTGAACATATCATCAAGAACATTAAGAAGGATGAGATGTTCTCTGCCGGTATTGCTCTCTTTACCCAGCGTATGCTGGAGGGGGAGGCTGACGATGCCTTCTATAAGACTACGGAGAAGATGATAAAAAGCGGCCAGAAGGAAGGCAGCGTCGTAGCAGGAAATGCCAGGAAACTGGCGGAGTACTACTGGGGCGTTGTCTATCTTTATGCGCTGAAGAGGCTGTATACCGAGGATTTCGTGATGATCACGTCTTCGGATCTGTCCAGGATACTGTTGAGGGATAAGTAATATGATAGCTATAGTTACAGGTGCCACGGGAGATATCGGAACGGAGTTCGTTAAGAACCTTTTGGGTGAAGTAGATGAGATCTGGGCAGTTGGAAGAAGTACCGAGAAGCTGGATGCTCTTGTTTCTTCTTTCGGACCTAAGATCGTTCCTGTCAGGACTGATCTGTCGGATAAGTCTGATGTTCTGGCTTTGTGCCAAAAGATCTCTGAAGCTGCCCCTGATATAAAGTATCTTGTGAATAATGCAGGGACGGGAAAGATGGCTCCGGTGTCTGAGTTCTCCACAGCTGAGATCGACAGCCTTCTGGAGATCAATATGGTGGCTGCTACGCTTCTTTGCCGTGCGGCTATACCCTTTATGGTGAAGGGATCTTATATCCTCAATATCTGCTCGGCTTCTGCTTTCCAGCCGAATCCATATATCGCTCTCTATTCTGCAAGTAAGAGCTATCTTCTGTCCTTTACAAGGAGCCTTAACGTGGAGCTTTCTGATGTGACATGTACGGCTGTCTGCCCGGGTTGGGTGGATACCAAGATGCTGTCGAAGATGCACGACGGTAAAGAGGTCAAGTACCCCGGTATAGTAACTGCTAAGAAGGTGGTGGACAATGCCATCCGTGATGTAAAGAAGGGCAGGGATGTATCGGTATGTTCCTCTTACAACAGATGGCTGAGGTTTTACAGTAAGATCATGCCCCACAGGCTCGTCATGAAGCAGTGGGTCAGGGGAATAAAGGACTATGTATAAGATAGAGACTGAAAGGACTAATCTATTTGATGTTAACATCCTTATTGGCATGAGGGTGCGTCTTGAGGGGCCTGCTTCCTTTTCTGATCTTTCGGCTGCTTTTTCCAGGGCCTGTTCTCTTCACGAGGTGCTGAATCTGAAGGTTGTCCTTGAGCCCTCGGGTTCTGCGTACTATGCGCCCTGCGATGTTTGTGGGAGCAGCTTTTGTGAGACTGATCTTTCTTTTACTGAGCTTATCGCTTCTAATGAGAAGATCAGGTTCTGCATTGAAGACGGAGAGTTTATTCGTGGCTTTTGGTGCCCTGACGGACTTGTGTTCCTCATGCACCACCTGGGCGGGGACGGCAAGTCTCTTCTGTACTTTATCGAGACCTTTATGAGATGCCTGGCAGGGGAGGAGTGCGACCATGTGCCTTTCCGCTCTCTGGGCCTTTCTGATCTTCCGGGACGCATGCCGGGCAGTTACGGTCTTCTTGCACGGTACTGGAACAGGAAGTGGAGCAAGGAGAGGAAGGTCTTTACTTTCTCAGATCTGGACGAGGCTTATGCCTCTTTCTGGAGGGACAGATCTACTGTCGTCGATATAAAAAGCTACCAGCGTGAGGAGCTTTCTGCCCTGATCTCGGAATCTAAGGCTGTGGGTGTCTCCCTGACTTCCTATCTCATAACGGATCTGGTGAAGGATATGGATGGTATGGCTGATGCGGGGATCGCAGTGGATGGAAGGCTTGACGGTAACCGCTCCATGGGAAATCAGGCTACGGGTATCTCTGTTAAGTATAAGTACGATCAGAAGCGTTCTTTTGCAGATAACGCGAGACACGTGGACTATCTTCTGAAGAGGAAACTGTCTGATGAGAATCTCCGTTATTCTGTACTGCTTTTCATGGGACGGCTGGACCCTACTTTAGTCGATGCTCTCAATATGGCGAGGTGTGGATATTATCGCAGCAGGTTCTCGTCCAGAGTGGCGGGACTCATGGGCTACAGTGAGAAGACAAAGGATCTGAGCATCACTAATCTTACCCGGGTGGATATCCCTCTGGAGTATGGTCCTTATGCGATATCGGATATCGTCTTTGTTCCGCCCATCGTATCCTATGGAAAGAACATTATCGGTATAGTTACTGCCGGGGACACCATGAACGTTGTCCGGCATGTGTACAGATAGTAAGAAGAGCAATTGATACTGATTAGTCTTCTTCTGCCTCAGCATCTATCAAGGCATCAGTTTCTTCTGCTATTTCACGGTATGTATCGATGAGATTTGATATCAATTCACGTGATGAGAGTTTCCCATCCTCATATATCTCTACAATAGCTCCGGTTTTAACAAGTTCATCGTAGCAACGTCTTACTTTCCTGACCCCTGAATCGCTCAAATAATCACAATCGAACACCATTTCCCCAGATTCGATAGCTGCTTTGATTTCCGCCATTGATATTGGATTGTATTTTCTTATGATAGATATGCACTTTGCCATTGAGTCTGTTGATTTAACTACAATTCCTATTCTGTCTTCTCTTGGATAATTCATGTATTACCTCCTAAAACTCTTTATAAACCTTATCGGAATACCTGATAAACTGTTTTGCTCTTCCAACCCAAATGTTATTTATGAGCAGTAGGGAAGATCAATTCGCTGCGATTTGCAAGGTGAGAGTTAAGGCTCAGGGATCGGGATGAGGTCCAGTTCTGCTAAGGGATCTTTGGTCTTCTTGTAGTCGTACTTGACGACATATGCACGGTCGCCGACTTCCAGAGAATTGTAAAGCTGTTTTGCGACCCTGAAGTCCTTTCTGACAGGCTTATTGTCTTTGTAGAGGCCGCTTACGGTGAGAGAGTTGTATTTTGTGCGCTGGCCTGAACCGATGCCTTTGCTGTAGATGTTTACGTTGGCAACCTGAAATCTGCCCTCTTTGAAGCTTCTCATCTTCCTGTTGTAGTCCACTATGGAATAGACGGCGATGAATATAAAGGGAATGGCCAGGAGATAGATCCAGGCGATCTTCAGGAACTCGTTGAATGTGCCGTTGATGAGGTTGATGATCAGCATGACAGGGGCATGGATGCCGAACAGCAGGAGCAGCGCGACTGCCACGGACATCCTGTATCTGTGGGTGGCCTTCATTAGGGGGAGGGACTTTCTGATCTCTCTTTTTGACAGTATCTTCCAGTTGTTCCTTTTTGCCAGTGTATGCATCTTGGTCTGTTCCTGTTTTTTCTGATTATAACATGCTGATAAGGGACCGTGATTTATAAATTCTGCTTGACGAATAGATTCATAGAGAGTAATATTTGAGTAAATGTAGGCAAAAGATGACGAAATACCTGCATTTACTCGAAGGAGGCCGATATGATCTATACATACGCAGAGTGTCTTGAGAGATGGAAAACAGACTATAGAATAAAACAGGCAGTCGGTAATGGAGACCTTTTTCAGATTGAAAAAGGATTGTACTCTGATGAATCAGACCCAACTACACTTGCTATAATCTCTAAGAAATATCCCAAATCCATAGTAACCCTGGATACAGCATTCTATTACTATGGTCTTACAGATGTTGTTCCGGATGAATACTATATTGCTACTGACAGACATGCCAGGGCTGTTGCTCATCCTAAGATAAAACAGGTTTATGTTCAATCCTATCTGCTGGACGTTGGAGTTGTAAAAATGGAGCGAAGGGATGCAACCTTTAACATATATGATCGTGAACGGTTGTTGATCGAATTACTTCGGTATAAAAATAAGTTTC
>CACXGG010000201.1 GCA_902767145.1 Oscillospiraceae bacterium
GACGTTAAGGATCTTAATATCATCGTCAAGGCTGACGTTCAGGGTTCCGTCGAGGCTGTTACACAGTCCGTCGAGAAGCTCTCCAACGAGGAGGTAAGGGTAAAGGTCATCCACGGTGCTACCGGTGCCATCAACGAGTCCGATATCATGCTGGCTGACGTAAGTAACGCCATCATCATCGGATTCAACGTAAGGCCCAACGCCCTTATCACAGAGAAGGCAAAAGAGGTAGGAGTAGACATCAGGCTCTACAGCGTCATCTATAACGCCATCGAGGATATCGAGTCCGCCATGAAGGGCATGCTCGCTCCTACATTTGAGGAAGTCGTCCTCGGCCATGTGGAGATCCGTGAGATCTTCAAGGTCAGCGGTGTCGGTACCATCGGCGGTGCCTATGTCAAGGACGGTAAGATCACAAGAAACTGCGGTGTACGCGTACTTCGCGATGACATCGTTATCTATACGGGTCAGCTCGGTTCACTTCAGAGAATGAAGGATGCCGTTAAGGAAGTTAAGGAAGGATACGAGTGCGGTCTTTCCATCGCCAACTATAACGACATCAAGATCGGTGATACCATCGAAGCCTTTGAGAACCGTGAGGTTGCCCGCGACTGATAAGAGAGGCACGGACAATGAGAAGAAACAGAGCACAGATCGTCGGCGATGAGATGCAGAAGGTACTCTCGGATATCATCCTCAACAAGGTAAAGGATCCCAGGATCCCTTTGCTCACTTCCGTCACGGGAGTAAAGATGTCATCCGACCTTACCCACGCCAACGTGGATATCTCCGTTTTCGGTGATGAGAGGCAGAAGGCTGAATGCCTGGCGGCCATCGAACATGCCAAGGGATTTATCAGGGTGGAGATGTGTAAGAGGATCAACCTCAGGGTTGCCCCCGAACTTCACTTCTCCCTGGATAATACCCTGGATGAGGCAGCCAGGATGGATGCCCTGATCGACAGCACCATCGCAAGAGATAAGGAACTCCGCAGGGAGTCGGGTCAGGCTGACGGGGAGTAAGCTTATGAACAAGATGTATGAAGAAGGCGCATACAGGACCGCAGGAAATATCCTTGATCTGGCACAGAGGATGAAGGATACAGACGGTGCCGTACTGGTCTTCATCCATAAGAGCGTAGACGGTGACTGCGTAGGATCCGGATGCGCAACTGCACAGATACTCCGAAGGCTCGGCGTCACGGCATTTGTCGCGATGCCCGAGGCCCTTCCTTTTTCCATGGGTTTCCTGGATGTGGACGATATCCTCTACTATCCCGACGGGACAGAGACTGAGGTTTATCTCGACGGAAAGAAGTATTCCGCCGCCATCTCCGTGGACTGCACGGAGGGTAACAGGATGGGATGCTGCGGAGCTCTCTACGAGATGTTTCCCGATTCCATCACCATGGACCATCATGAGATCACAAGACTGGCAACAGACCTTAAGTGGATCATGCCCCAGTCTTCATCAGCCTGTGAGATGGTATACCACATGGGCGTTGCCGTGGCAGAGATGCTGAAGCTTCCCGTGGAGGAGATCATCGACAGGAGGGCTGCACGCTGCATCATGGCAGGTGTGGTCACTGATACCGGAAGATTTACATATTCCAATACAAAGCCTGAGACACTGGCTGTTGCAGGCGAGGTCATGAAGCTGGGCGGAGATATCTCCGAGGTATGCTACAACCTCTTCGACAGAAAGAAGGTCCCGGAGTTCTACCTCTCCAATTCCGCATGTGTGGACGCAAAGCTCTACTTCGGCGGAAAGATGGCCATGTCGGTTGTCACCAGGGATATGTTCCTGAAGTATGATGCAGCAGATGACGATATCGCAGATGTGGTATCAAGGCTCCGCGACATCAACGGGGTCGAACTGGCTGTGGTGCTCAGGGAGACCGAGGACGGTAAGATCCGCGGTAACCTCAGATCCAAGAGCAGCTTCGACTGTTCCTCCTTTGCTGAGGAGTTCTCCGGCGGCGGCCACAAGAGGGCTGCAGGTTTTACTGTGGAGAACGGAAATATCAACGATATCGCCGGACAGATCCTTGACCGGGTGGAGACATTATTATGACCCCATCAGGGATCGTACTTCTGGATAAAAAGCCCGGGATAACATCCATGGCTTCCGACAATTTCATCAAGAAGAGGGCGGGCACAAAGAAGGTGGGCCATTCAGGCACACTGGATCCCTTTGCCACGGGACTTCTTCCCATCTTCGTGGGGGATGCCCTCAAGGTGGTGAGATATACGGATGACTATGACAAGGCCTACAGATGCACCGCCAGGTTCGGACTTAGGACCGACACCATGGACAGCGAAGGTGAGGTCACGGACAGGAAAGAGTTTTCCCCTGAAGAGCTCTCTGAGCTCTCGGCCTCTGACTTTAAGGCCATAAGGGATGCCTTTTCGGAGATCTCTGAGATCACAGAGCAGATGCCACCTTCCTATTCCGCCAAGAAGATAGACGGAAGAAAGGCTTATGAGCTTGCCAGGGAAGGGCAGAAGGTGGAACTTCAGCCATGTCCCGTAAAGATATTCTCTCTTCTTATCGATAGTATCGGGATAGTGGACGGGATGATCGATGTGACCTTTGATGTCAGCTGCTCCAAGGGAACTTACATAAGGGTCATCTGTGATGACGTAGGGGAGATGACGGGTTTTCATGCCCACGCCATCGCCCTTCGAAGGACGGCCTGCGGACCTTTCCGGGTGGAGGATGCCATTACTGAGGATGAGATCTCGGAGATGGCGGGGAAGGGTGACTTTTCGTTCCTTCTTGACCGGGCTCTTGCCCTTTCGCAGATGGAGAAGATGGAGCTTACGGCTCCCGAGTTCTCCGACGTGAAGCTTGGAAGGAAGATAAAGGCGGGATCTGATATCAGGGATGGTATCTTATATGCCGCTTACCATAAGGGCGAACTCGCCGCCGTTCTTAAAAAGGACGGAGATATCATGAGAATAGACAGGATGCTTGCAAGGATATGACGGAAAAGACAGTTAAGGTACATCTTGATACACTGGAATTCATGCCCTACGGCAGAGCGGTGGCTCTGGGCTTTTTTGACGGCATGCATCTGGGACACCAGGACATCATAAGAAAGATGGTGAAGTACGCCAAGGGCAACGGCCTCAGATCCACTGTCCAGACCTTTTCCGGTTTTCCCAAGGATGACGGCATCTGCCTTACCACCCTCAACGAGAGGATCGATATCTTATCGGAGATGGGGGTTGATGAGATGCTGGTCATCGACTTTGACAGGATAAAGGACCTGGAGCCTGAGGAGTTCTTTAACGACATCCTGAGGATCAGGCTCAACGCCAGGCTCATCCTCTCGGGAGAAGACTACAGGTTCGGAAAGGGCGCAAAAGGTGACCGGGAGCTTCTCAGGAAGCTGGGCGCCGAAGATGATGTCATCGTGAAGATCGTTAAGGAGAAGTGCCTTCCCGGGGAGGATATAAAGATCTCCTCCACCAGGATGAAGGAAGCTATCCTTTCGGGTGACGCTGAGCGCTTTATGGAATATTCGGGAGGAAGGCCTTTCCTCTACGAGGGAACTGTCATCGAGGGAAAGAAGCTTGGCAGGGAAATAGGCTTCCCCACAGTGAACATGAAGATCCCCGAAAAAAAGATAGTAGCCGCCAAAGGCGTATATGTTTCAAGGATATACATAGGTAAAACAATGTTTTACGGAGTAACAAACATAGGACTTCGCCCCACGGTGGAGGATTCCAACGTGGATCTGGTGGAGACTAATATATTCGACTTTGATGAGGAGATCTACGGAGCCTTCATCAGGGTGGAGCTTCTTAAGTTCCTTCGGCCGGAGAAGGCCTTCGGCAGTGTGGAGGAGCTGGTGGAGGAAGTTTCCAAAAACAAGATACAGGCAAAGACATATCTTACCGAAAGTGGTATGATATCTTGAATATGAAAGTATAAAAAAGGAAGAAAAGAAAAATGGACGGAGTAGAAGTCAGTTTTCCGGGACTCGGGTTTCATCTTAACGTAAGTCCCGTAGCATTCAGGATAGGCAGTGTGGAGATATACTGGTACGGCCTTATCATCGCTATTGCAATGATCGTATGCGTAGGCCTGGGCCTTAAGCACGCAAAGGCAAACAAGTTCTCCTCAGATCTTGTATATGACATCATGATAGTAGCTATCCCCGGTGCCATCGTGGGCGCCAGGCTCTATTATGTCCTCTGTGAGTGGAGCTACTACTCCAAGGACCTTACAAGGATCTTCGATACAAGATCCGGCGGACTTGCAGTCTACGGCGGTATCATCGGCGCTTATCTGGCAGGCTTTATAATGCTCAGGATAAGGAAGATCCCCTTTACCACATGTGCAGACTACTGCATCGTCTATGTCCCTCTGGGACAGGCTATCGGAAGATGGGGCAACTTCTTTAACCAGGAGGCCTTCGGTACGACTACTACGCTTCCCTGGGGAATGACAAGCCAGACTGTATCTGACTACCTTTCAAGGAACTGCCCCAACCTGGACAGCTCCATGCCTGTTCATCCCACGTTCCTTTATGAGTCACTTATAAACCTCGCTCTCTTCTTCGTCCTTCTCTGGGTGAGGAAGCACAGCAAGTATGCTTTTGAGACCACCAGCGTATATATGATCATCTACGGTGTGGCAAGATTCTTCCTGGAGGGACTTCGTACAGATTCCCTCTATCTGGGAAATACGAATATCAGGACGAGCCAGCTGCTTTCCCTGATACTCGTCCTTGCAGGCCTTATCTATATCGCAGTAGCACAGTATAAAGACTTTGAAAGACAGCCCCTTCCCGAGAGACTTTTCGAGACAAAGGCTCCCGAGAAGAAACAGGATAAGAAAGAGAAGAAGTAATGCCCGGGAACAAGTCCGGAATAGAGAAGCTTCGCGGCAATAACTATCTCAGAACTGTCGATTATTATCTGATAGTCCCTATTCTCATGCTCACGGTCATCGGCCTTTACGTATTGAGCAAGGTCCTGGCTGTGGGATATGACGCTTATCCCGGCAATCTCTACAGGCAGATCACGGCTGCGGTCATCGGTATCGTCATCACCATCATCATCTGCCTTCTGGATACACATTTCCTCTGGATAATAGGGTGGACCATATACGGCGTCGCCCTGTTCCTTTTGTGTCTTGTCCCCATCGACGGATATGACCTCACCTGGAAGTGGGGTGCCGATGCCTGGCTGAACCTTCCCGTCATAGGAAACTTCCAGCCCAGTGAGCTCATGAAGATCGGCCTGGTCATGGGTGCCGCCGATATCTTCGAGAGGATGTCCGACAAGAGGGTCACCCTGGGTAAGGGCGTTCTATATCTTGCCCTTACATACGGACCTCCCATGCTCCTTATCCTGAAGCAGCCCGACTTCGGTACTGCCATGGTCATCGTATTCTCTTTTGTATGTGTATTATTTGTATGGGGAATGAAATACAGATATTTCCTTCTGGGCGCCTCCGGCATCATCGTCGTGGGTATCCCCTTTGTATGGAGGTTCTATCTTGAGGATTACCAGAAGAGGAGGATCCTGTCCCTGGTCTTCGAAGGTGCCGATCCCGCTTCAGAGTTCAACCTGGTGCAGTCCAAGGCGGCCATCGCCTCGGGAGGTCTGACGGGTAATAATACCGGTGTCCTCATAAAGGTGCCGGTTAAGGAGAGTGACTTCGTTTTCTCGGCCATATCCGAGCATCTGGGATTTATAGGCACCACGGCTGTTCTCATCCTGGCATTTTTCTTCCTGTGCCGCTGCCTTTTCGTGGCTTCCAGGACCTCCAGGAAATCATATTCCTTCATCGTAGTTGGCCTGGCTGCATCCTTTGCCTTCCACTTCATAGAGAATATGGGAATGTCCGTGGGACTTCTCCCCATCACAGGTATCCCGCTGCCCTTTATCTCTCTGGGCGGAACTGCCATGATGGTAAATTATATATCTTTCGGAATAATACTTAATATATCCATGGAAGCCAAGCAGGAATGATACTCCACAGGGGTATCATACAATGTTTGGTATTTTTTTAAATTCAGTATTGAATATTAAACAGTACCGTGTTATGATCAATAGCGTAAGAATAAATGGAAAGGGAGGGATGCGGATGAACAGTCAGTTCAAGAAAGGCGTGCTCGACATGTGTGTCCTCGCGATGCTGGACGGTAATGACAGTTACGGCTACGATCTGGCGGACAGTCTGTCGAGAAAGATACAGCTGGCAGACGGAACGGTATATCCGATATTGCGAAAGCTGGCGTCCGAAGGGTATGTAACTACATATCTGAAGGAATCCCAGAACGGACCGCCCCGAAAATATTATCATCTGACACCTGACGGGAAGAGAAAGCTCGCAGGGGACAGGAAGGAATGGCGGGAGTTTGCCGAAGCTGTGGATAAGCTTATAGGAGGAATATCATGAATAAGAAAGAATATCTGGAAAAGCTCGAGAGTGAGCTCGGGCAGATGTCATATAAGGATGTCAGGGACATAATGGCTGACATCAGCGAGCACTTCGACGAGGGAGTCGCTCATGGAAAGACGGAGGATGAGATCGCAAAGGGTCTCGGAAATCCGGTGGAACTGGCTAAGTCATTTAAGGAAGGCGGCACTGTTGCTTCAGTACTTCAGAAGAGACAGGCTCCCGTCCAGAACGCAAAGCAGAAGGATACTACAGCAAGTACGCTCTTCGTTATCCTCTTTAACCTCTTTGTGGCCATCCCTCTCTGGATCGCCATCGTAACTGCCCTCATTACAGTGGGCGCCATCGAGGTTGGACTTATCACAGGTCTCGTTGCACTTATAGTCGGCATACCCACCTTTGGTAATTTCCTTGGTGCAGGTATCTGCCTGGCCATCACGATCTTACTTGTCGTCATCTTTGTGGCAGTACTTCTGATCCTTGTAACGAAGTATTTCATCATCGGTACAGGAAAGTACATCGCATGGAACAAGAAGATCTGGAAGGAGGGACTGTGATATGAAGAAGTTTGATATTGGATTACTTATCACCGGACTTGTTTCCCTTGTCCTGGGCGTGATAATGTTCATCGTCACGATCTTTGCCTTCGTCATCGGCATCAAGAATGAGGTAGGTTCCGATTCCTTTAAGGAGAGCTTCCAGTGGTTCACTGATATCTGTGAAGAATATGGTGACACCGACAGGATCATTATCAAGGGGCAGGATGGAGATACCATCTTTGACCTCAGCGACGGCATAAAGGTGGTCGACCAGGGAAGTAATGTGGATGTTGAGTTTGGAGAAGTTTATGTTTCTTCCGGCGGGGATGAGATCCAGGTCGGTCTAGATGGAATTCATATTGATAGCGCTGATGGGGATAAGGTAGATATAGGATAAGGATAAGGGAAGATAAAGGGAAAATTGAGATATAGAATGCCATTTTCGATATGATATTCCAAATAGGAAAGGGGGCTGTCCCGTATGGGGCGGCCCCTTTTCTGTGCTTGAAATGACAAAGAACGTGACATCTGTATCGGGTTTTATGTCGGAAAACAGGAAAAAGAGCCGAAACCCGACAAAGAACATGACATACATGTCGATCTTTATGTCGAAAAAGGGCGTTATTCCACCTTTTGGGCAGACTCCATAATTTTTTAAAGAAAAAAACAAGAAAACTAGATATTTCCTCTTGATTAACTGTTTTGTTACAAGTAAAATACATTCAGGTGGCGAAAAGTGGATGAAAATTTCACTAAAGTGGAGAAAAATGGAAGTCACCTGGGAGAAATAGTGGCAAGAGACACAAAGAAGATCGATGCAAAGGGAAGATTCTTCATCCCTTCAAAGCAGAAAGAAGAGCTGGGATCAGAGGTCGTTGTAACAAACAGCCTTGATGTCGGCTATCTCTGTGTCTACTCCAAGGAGCATTTCGGCAAGATCAAGGCCCAGCTCGGCGGACTCAACTCTATGGATCCCAAAGTCAGAAAGATCAAGCGTGCCATCATCGGTGAAGCCCTCGAGGTCAATGTTGACTCCCAGGGAAGGATCAGCGTTACGGGCGAGCTCTGGGAAAAGATCGGAGCAAAGGCCGGAGACGAGATCTGCGTATTCAACGATGACGGAAAGCTGGATATCTGCACAAAGGACTTCTACGAGCACGAGGACCACGATATCGGCTCGATAGAGGGACTGGAGACCACATATTATGTCGAAGGACTCTGATTTTTCACATATCCCGGTACTCTTCAATGAGTGCATGGAGATGCTGGATATCAAACCCGACGGTCTGTATGTGGACTGTACCGCAGGCGGAGGCGGCCACAGCATGGGAATACTCGAGAGGCTTTCCCCTAAAGGAACCCTGGTATCCCTGGACAAGGACGACGAGGCTCTGGCGGTTTGCCGTAAGAAAGCCGAAGGCCATGACAACTGGATCATAGTCAGATCGGATTTCTCGGAGATAAGAGAAGTACTTGATAGTTTGAATCTTGATAAAGCAGACGGAATACTTGCGGATCTGGGAGTGTCATCCCATCAGATCGACACACCGGAACGGGGATTCTCCTACGCCAGTGACGGACCTCTGGACATGAGGATGGATACAACATCCGACCTGACTGCGAAGATCGTGGTCAACACATATCCCGAGGATAAGCTCGCCAGGATCTTCAAGATCTACGGTGAGGAGCGTTATTCGGGGAGGATAGCCGCAGGTATCGTGAGAGACAGGAAGACCAAGCCCTTTGAGACTACCCTGGAGCTGGCTTCGAAGATCGCATCCTACGTTCCTTCGAAGGCGAGAGCAGAAGACCAGCATCCCGCAAGGAGATGTTTCCAGGCCATAAGGATCGAGGTCAATCACGAGCTCAGTTCCGTCGAGAAACTACTTAAGGATGCACCGGACTGTCTTAAGGACGGGGGAAGGATCGCTGTCATCTCGTTCCATTCCCTTGAAGACCGTCTGGTAAAGGAATCCTTCAGGGATCTTGAATCTCCCTGCACGTGCCCGAGAGACTTTCCGGTGTGCGTATGCGGGAAGAAGAGTCTCGGAAGGGTCCTGACAAAAAAGCCGGTGACGGCGGGAGATGACGAAATAAAAATAAATTCGAGAGCACACTGCTGCAAGCTCCGTGTTTTCGAAAGGATCGGGTCGGAGGAAGATTGAACATGCCTGTTGCAGAGGGAACCAGGGACAGAAAGACATCAAGAAAGGACTATACCCAGGTATATGAGCCTTCTCTTGAGGAGATCATTTTTACTTATCCTGACAGCCACTTTGAGGTTGACGACGGACTTTCCGAGAAGGAAAAGGACGCCCTCGTCAGAAAGAAGGTCAGAAAGCTTACAAGGAGAAGGTCTTTTGAGCTCCTCGTATGTATCGGCCTTATCGTCATGGTAGGTTGTTTTGTTATCCTCCTTATCTACCCTCAGATGCAGCTTTCCGAGATCTCCCGTGACAATTCCGACCTAAAGGATGAGATCTCCGTTCTCAAGAAGCAGATCCTGGACTCAGAAGAGGATATGAACGGTATCACCGATATCGACAGCGTCAGGGCACAGGCTCTCGCTCTCGGTATGCAGGACCCCAACTCAAATCAGGTAGTATATATTCCTGTTCCTGCTGACGATAAGCTGGTAACAGTGGTATCATATGATGCATATGGTGTCAGTGCAGATGCGTACAGGAATGCTGTGGACAATCTCTCTGAATACTATATGAACAAAGATACTGAAGAAATAGATGAAGCAGAGTAACAGGGCGCGGTTGGACTGAGATGACTATAAAACGATGGTTTGATGAGCATAGAGAAAAGATCCCAATGTGGCTTACCATTGGGATTTTTGCCGCTTGTGGAGTGTTTACCGTCTATCTTATCGCCGATCTTTATAAGACTACTGTCATCGATTACGACATATATGCCAGGGCTGCATCTGACGATCAGTGGAAGATGCTCTCCTATTCCGCCGACCGCGGACTGATCTACGACGTAAACGGAAATCCCCTGGCTTCCAATACATATAACTATACGGTGGTATGTTCACCCAACTCGGTGGCGAGAAGCGACAATTATGACAGGGCTTCGATCATCAGCAATGTCAGCGCTATCCTGGGGATAGAGACCTCCAAGCTGGACGGTATCCTTCCTGTTGATCCCGATGATGCCACGGATACCAGGAACCAGACCCTGGGCTGCGACGTATGTAAGAACGTTCCCGTTGAGACCAAGGAGGCTCTTGAGCTGTACCTTCAGGAGAATGATATCGATGGTTTCGGCTTCGTCTCAGTAGCCCAGAGATACTATAACTACGGAAGCCTGGCTTCCCAGGTCATCGGATATGCCAGAAACGACGGAGTATCCCTCTCCGGTGTATACGGCCTTGAGGCTTACTATAACGACACCCTTTCAGGTACCAACGGATACAGATATTCAGAGGTAGACTCCGGTACGGACGGTGTCCTTCCTTATTCCGAGGCCATCACCGAGACGGCTGTAGACGGAAACAATATCGTTCTCAATATCGACGTTAATATCCAGAGGATCGCCGAGGAAGCCTGCAGGAATGCATATAACCAGTACAATCCCAGGGGCGGTGTAACTGCCATCGTAATGCAGCCTTATACCGGTGCCGTTCTGGCCATGGTATCCATCCCTGACTACGACCTGAACGACCCCTACGGTCTTCCTTACGGAATGGATCCCATCATGTGGAATGCCATGAGCGAGGATGATCAGGTCGAGTACCTTATGAGTAACGTCTGGAGGAACAGATGTATATCTGATACATATGAGCCCGGCTCCACCTTCAAGGCCCTGACCACGGCCATCGCCTTTGAGGAGAACCTTTCAAACGAGAACGAGATGTTCTCTGATGAGCCCATCCAGATCTCCGATATGCACGAGATCTCCTGCTGGCTCCAGAAATCAAGCAACTACAACCACGGCACCGAGACTTTGCAGCAGGCCTTCGAGAATTCCTGCAACCCCATCTTCGTGCAGCTGGCCATGAGGATCGGTGTTACCAAGTATTATGAGTACGTTCATACCTTCGGTTTCTACGAAACCACCGGTATCGATCTTCCCGCTGAAGGAACAGGTATCTTCCATACAGACCCGTCAGTAGTCGATATGGCCTGTCTTTCCTTCGGTGAGTCCGCGACGGTTACGCCTATCCAGCTCCTGAACGCATACTGCGCCATCGTAAACGGCGGTAACCTCATGGAGCCCCACATCGTTAAATATATTACAGATGAGAACAATAACATCATCGACGAGATCGAGCCCGAGGTCATAAGGACCATCTTCTC
>CACXGG010000202.1 GCA_902767145.1 Oscillospiraceae bacterium
CCATCTTCTTCATCTGCTCGAACTGGGAAAGAAGATCATCCAGAGAATACTGATTGCTCATCATCTTCTCAAGGGATGCCTTTGCAGCTTCCTCATCTATATTCTGGGATGCCTTCTCGATAAGGGAAAGAACGTCACCCATACCAAGGATCCTGTCAGCCATCCTGTTGGGATAGAAAGTCTCGATGGCGTCGATCTTCTCACCTACGCAGATGTACTTGATGGGCTTGCCTGTCATCTTCCTGATGGAAAGAGCAGCACCGCCTCTGGCATCACCGTCCAGCTTTGTCATGATAAAGCCGTCCATACCGATGGACTCCTCAAATGTGGTAGCCACGTTAACGGCCTCCTGACCGATCATGGCATCGACTACCAGGAGCTTCTCGTCAGGGTTTACTGCATCATTTATGAGCTTAAGCTCATCCATCATCTCATCGTCTACTACGGTACGTCCTGCAGTATCCACGATAAGGAAGTTACAGAGCATATATTTAGCCTTCTCGATAGCATCCTTAGCTATCTTTACGGCATCCTTCTCCTGGGGATCGATATAACAAGGGATAGAGATGGAATCAGCCAGGACCTTGAGCTGCTCGGCAGCTGCAGGTCTGTGAACGTCAACAGATACCACCATGGGCTTCTTTCCGTCTGCCTTAAGGAGCTTTGCCAGCTTAACTGCTGTGGTCGTCTTACCTGCACCCTGAAGACCGTAAAGGATCACGACTGTAAAACCGGAAGGATTGACTGCGATCTTCTCCTCACCTGTTCCAAGGAGCTCCACCAGGGACTCATGTACGATCTTTACGATCTGCTGGCCGGGAGTAAAACTGCCTTCGATATCGGCATTCTTACACTTCTCAGTCATCTCGGAAACAAAAGACTTGACTACGCTGTAGTTGACATCCGCCTCAAGAAGAGCCATGCGGATCTCGCGCATCATGTCCTTGATATCCTGCTCAGTTACACGGGCCTTGCCGCGCATGGCAGAAGTTATCTTTTGCAGTTTTGCCGAAAGGCTTTCAAACATCTGTTATATCTCCGTCTTAAGTGCCATCAGGAGTGCTTTGGCTCCCTCGGCATCATCTTCATCTATTAATTTAATAGCTTCATCTATAAGTGCCAGCTGGGATGAGAACCTCTCCACGAGTCCCAGTTTCTCCTCATAGTTCTGAAGCTGCTTTCTTGCCCTGTTGATGGTATCGTGTACCCCCTGCCTGGAGATATTCTCGCTGTCGGCTATCTCCGACAGTGAAAGATCATCATCAAGATAGAGCTCCATGGTATTTCTCATCTTTTCTGTAAGGAGATTTCCGTAAAAATCCATAAGCATGCATTCATCAACAGATCTCATGCGAAAAACCTCCATGCAAATAAGGATGCGCAAAACACCTGTGTAATGATACTATTGGATGGGAAAGCTGTCAAGTCTTTTTACTTGTCAGAGGATCATTCCATATGGTCGAGGTTGGAAAACTCGCCCTTAGCGTTACGTACAACGAAGAATCCTCTTCTCAATCCGTAATCGATCTCGTTACAGAAGAGCCTTCTGTCGATCTTCTCCGGGGGCTCATTTACGAGCTTGAGCTCATTCCACTGATCCCTGCCATGGGTCTTGGAAACATACATTGCCATATCTGCAAGATCCACATGGTCGTGGATATCCAGGAAGAAGTCGTCCTTATGGGTAAAGGGGAAGGAAACAAATCCGATGGAACAAGTGATCTGTCTGCCCCTGATAGATATATTCCTCCTGAAAGCCTCATTGATCCTGATGGCGATCTCGGAAAAGTCGAAGGGATACTTGGCAGCACAAACGACTACGAACTCCTCACCGCCGTTTCTTATAACAACACCGCCCTCACCTACTGTTGAACGCAGAAGGCTTCCTACATCACGGAGAACATCATCACCGGCAGCGTGACCAAAATCATCATTAACCTTCTTAAAGTGGTCGATATCGATCATGAAGACAGCATACTGGTCCATGTCGTAAGTCTTGGGGCCGCTGGTCTTCTTGTGGCTGTCTGCTATACGTACAGTCTGCATGATACTGGAGAACTTCTGCATAAAATACTTCTTATTGAAGCATCCCGTCAGCTCATCCATATACTTCTCGGCAGATGCTGTATCTACATAATAGATTACCTTCTCATGCCAGGTAAGCTTTGAGTTGCTGTTCCTGAAGGGATTTGAGAGCTTACCGTTGACCATATACTCGGGAAGGTCAGTCTTTGTAAGGTTATAGAGCTTTGAGTTGATCTCCCTGACGGGAGTATTGATGGTATTGTCGAAGAGCTTTACCGCGAAGATGGTAAAGACTATAGTAACGAAGATAGTATGGATGATAAAGAACCAGAAGAGCGCACTCTGAACAGGCTCCATCTTCCAGGGGAGCATTGTAAAAGGAAGCTCAACGAAAAGGCTGGACACCATAAAAGCAATAAAGTTAAGGCCTGCAGTCGCAAAGAAGATTACGGTTCCAAATGCGACACCCGCATCAAATTCAGACTCCCATGTACCGGAACGGTCGAGTCTCTTTAAGGTATTGATAATATGGTTAAAAAAGCCTTTTATATATTTCATAAAGCACCTTTATATCAAACGATGACTGCTCTCTTGTATACCTTCTTACCCTTGCGGAGCTTTATTCCTTCAGTAAGCTGCTCCTTACTTACTGTAGCAGCGATGCCCTGCACCTTCTCACCGTCGATGGTAACACCGCCC
>CACXGG010000203.1 GCA_902767145.1 Oscillospiraceae bacterium
CGCCCATTCTTCACATTTCTCTATGAATGTCCGTAGAATATCTTTTCCAAGCGGATAGAACTTACCGAAAGGATTGACTATCACTCCTATTCTCATAATCCTGATCTATCTTGGCCTTCCAGGCGCCGCCCGCAAATGAAGCCTGCATCATCTTAGGACTACTGCGTCTTACATGTGATACTGCTTCTTCCAATACCTGATAGTTAAGGGCTGTTCCGACCTCGTCACAATGATAATTGGCCGCCCTGTCAGCACTGATTCCCATATTCCCTGCAACTTCGATCGCATCGATATTGGCACCAAGGAACAGGAACTCCCAGTTATACTTCTCCTTCTGGCGCTCTATCATCTTTTTAACATCCTTAAAACGGTATCTCTTGCTGGCGTTTTCGAGTCCGTCCGTCGTGATCACGAACAGGGTCTTTGACGGTCTGTCCTCTTCCCTGGCGTATTTCTGAACATTTCCGATATGATGGATTGCATCTCCAACTGCATCAAGCAACGCCGTGCAGCCCCTTACATAATAATCATCATCAGTAAGCTTCTTAACATCAGCTATCGGTACCCTGTCATGGATCACCTCACTGACATCGTCAAACAGGACCGTTGATACGAATGCCTCTCCGTCTTCCTTCTGCTGTTTTTTGATCATGGAATTGAACCCGCCGATGGTATCGGACTCCAGTCCGCCCATAGATCCGCTTCTGTCAAGAATGAATACAAGTTCAGTTAAGTTCTCTCTCATAATGAAACCTCCTTATGTCTGTGCGTTTGTCTGTTACTGAGGTCATTATAAGATTTATATGATAGTCACCGGTCACTTGCCAGGCGACAATTTGTGCGTTTCTACAAGCAGTGCTCAGATGGAGCATAAATCCCGGTGGGAACTTGTTTACACAAGGGATTTCATGCGAACAGATGAATAGCGCGACAGCGCAACAGTGAGTAACCGCATGTTACTCACTGACAGCACAGCCCAGAATTTGCTCCCCGTGCTCAAACAGGGCTATATTGATCTGATATATATCGTAGGCTTCCCGCTCGATAAAATACTGTACGATAAGATCCTGCTTACTGCACGGCGATAATGCCAGGCCTGCCCTTGACAGCAAATCCTTCGTGTCATCAAGGTTTAACTTAAGCGCTATAGCCAAGGCAAGTGCCGTACTCTTGCTGGGATTCTTTGTAGTACCGCATTTAAGCTTTGAAAATGCCTTCCTGTCAAGATTAGCCTTCTTCTGTACCTCAACATCCGTCATTCCCTTGGAATCAGCAAAGGAAAACACCATCTCCATAAAGGTCTTATCAAGGTTCTTTATGACATCATCAAGGCTCCTCTCCTCTTGGGGAGATGCCATACATACGGCATCTTCACACAGATCAGCGGCATATATCTTCTGCTCTTTCCCAGCTGATGTCTTACCACGAAGCTTACTTCCGAGTTTCTTCGAAGGTCTGCTCTCTGCCAGAGGCATAGTCGGACTATGGAATGCACCTCCCGCCATAGCCATGGAGGATGCCATGAGTCTCCTGTCGCTTTGAGGCTCGAAATCATCCGGGTATTCCTCTTTTCTCTTCTCCTCTACATAATTTTCATTGATATAGGTATCGATATCTCCGTATAATTCCGAAGACAGCGAGAATGATTTTTCATCGAATACGACCAGATACAGCTCCGGATCATGATCTGCCATAAAGGCTTCTATCTCGGATATGGCTATCCTCAGCGCTATCCCTTTGGGAAAACCATAGCTGCCTGATGCAAGCAGGGGTATGGCAAGACTCTCTATATTATTTTCAATCGCAAGCGCGAAAACACTCCGGTAACACTTCCTGATGATCTCCTCTTCTCCCTGATCACCGCCCCGCCATCCGGTTCCTACGGTATGGATGATATATTTTGCCGGGAGATCGTATCCATCCGTAATGAATGAAGAGCCACGTTCTACCTCACCGATCTCCTTACGCCTGGCAAGAAGCTTATCCACGCCTGCAGCTTCATACACAGCCGTATCTATACCCGCACCGTACTCCGGCTTGGGATTTGCAGTGTTCACTATGGCATCTACATGCATTTTTGTTATATCATTTCTGACTATCCGGAATGGCATATCAAATCCTTCCTAACCTTGGATCTAAGATCCAAGACTCTTTATATCCAACTGTAATTGCACACCTGTTTCCAGAGAAAATCTTTGTCCACCCTATCCAGTAGTGTCTGCTGCACGAAAAACTTGCTCTTCCGAGCATATTTAGGCAGGTTGTTAAGCTTAAGGAGATTATTGAGTTCTATACGCCACAGGATGCTTATCTTCCTGTCATCCTTTACCTTCGGGTTGTCCTGGGGTTCCCTGGGCACATAGAAATCAGGATTACCCGAAGCATCAGGTTCTACGGTTATGATACCCCAGTATTTAGGAACATGCTCACTGACATGAGCTCCATGAGATGATCCTGCCACTATGATATTTCTGTCGTAGTACAGATCATAGTTCTTAACCTGTTTCTTAAGCCTGGCATATGTGTCACTATCACTCTTGATCTCGGTCCCGAACAGCAAATTCTCAGTGATCATAACGACATCAGCCCGTGCCCTGCCGGTATCTTTCTCCTCAAGGATCCTGATCTTTCCATAGGTCTCCTCAAGAAAGTCAAACAGAGGCTCACGTATGTCCTTGTCTAGAAGCTTTTCTTTCTCCATTATGATTATCTATTCTCTACGATCTCATCACTAACTGCCGAATCTTCAAAAATGAAATGCTCTGCCGGATAGTCTTCTTCTTATCTCCCGGCATACATTCTTCGCAGCCATACTCCTTATGATTTTATTACCAACGTAAATATTATACTGGGTTGGTAATAAAGTTGGCAATAAAGAAGAGCACGTATTAACCAATCATCTCGCTTTCTGTTATAATCAGCTTAACAAAGAACAAGAAAGAGGAAAGCGACATGACACTGGAACCTGAACAGATTAAGATATCTCCAATGCCAAAGACATGGATCCTGGATCTTGACGGAACACTTATGGTTCACGACGGACCATATATACTGGGAAGAGATGAATTTCTTCCGGGTGCACGCGAATTCTTAGATTCCATACCCAAAAGGGATATGATCATTCTCCTGACTGCAAGAAGCGATTATGAGAAGCCTCATACCATGCGCTTCCTTAAAGAAAATCACGTAAGATATGACCATATCATCTTCAATGCCGGAGAGGGTGAACGAATAATGATCAATGACATGAAGCCGGATGGGCTCGTGACAGCATATGCGGTAAATACAAAAAGAGACCGCTTTTGCAAAACCGAATTCATCACTGACAATTCCATGGGCACAAGATACGACTGATTTCCCGGGGTCAGATACCTTGCTAC
>CACXGG010000204.1 GCA_902767145.1 Oscillospiraceae bacterium
AACTGCGACAAGAATGTACCCGGACTTCTCATGGCTGCGGCAAGGCTCAACATACCCACCGTCTTTGTAAGCGGCGGTCCCATGCTCGCAGGAAGGGTCGAAGGCAAGAAGAGATCCCTCTCTGCCATGTTCGAGGCAACAGGCGCCTATGCTGCAGGAAAGATCGACGACAAGAAGCTCGCTGAATTCGAGGAGAAGGTATGCGCCACCTGCGGATCCTGCTCAGGTATGTATACGGCCAATTCCATGAACTGCCTCACCGAGGTATTCGGTATGGGCCTTAAGGGCAACGGTACCATCCCTGCTGTATATTCCGCAAGGATCGAGCTGGCAAAGCATGCCGGTATGCAGGTAATGGAGTGCGTAAGAAAGAATATAAGGCCCAGGGATATCCTGACAGCTGAGGCTTTCGAAAATGCCATCGCTGCAGACATGGCCATCGGCTGTTCCACCAACTCCATGCTCCATATCCCTGCCATCGCAAATGAGTGCGATATAAAGATAGATCTTTCCCATGTAAATGAGATCTCCGAGAGGACTCCCAACATCTGTCATCTCGCTCCTGCAGGCCCCACATATATGGAGGACCTCTATGAGGCCGGCGGCATCTACGGCGTGCTTAAGACACTCCTGGACGGAGGCCTCATAAATGGTGATGTAATGACAGTTACAGGTAAGACCATGAAGGAGAACCTGGAGGATGTCCAGGTATTCGACAGGGATGTCATAAGATCCCTGGATAACCCCTTCACAAAGACCGGCGGACTTGCCATCCTCAAGGGTAATCTGGCTCCTGACGGATGTGTCGTAAAGAGGTCCGCAGTTGCACCCGAGATGCTGGTGCACGAAGGTCCCGCAAGATGCTTCAACTCCGAGGAGGATGCAATCGCATTTATCTATTCTGGTAAGGTACAGAAGGGCGATGTCATCGTCATCAGATACGAAGGTCCTGCAGGCGGTCCCGGTATGAGAGAGATGCTCTCTCCCACATCTGCCATCGCAGGTGCAGGCCTGGACAAGGATGTTGCACTCATCACTGACGGAAGATTCTCCGGTGCCACAAGAGGTGCATCCATAGGCCACGTCAGCCCTGAGGCTGTAAGCGGCGGTACCATCGCATATGTTAAGGACGGAGACATCATCTCCATCAACATCCCTGAATATAAGATCGAGCTCAAGATCTCCGACGGGGAGCTCGAAGAGAGAAAGAAGACAATGGAGCTTCCTCCCAGGAAGGAGCTCAAGGTCTGCATCAAGCGTTATGCCGCTTCGGTATCTTCAGCCGATAAGGGAGCCATCATAAATGTCTGATCTTCTGAGACAGATAGATTCCATAGCACTCTTCAGAGGGGTCCGTTATGCGGAGCCCCTTAAGAGCCTCTGCGTCTTTCTTAAGATGAGGGAGGGCGGTCATCCCATCGAGGAACTCATCGCCAGCTATTCGGACTTTGTCTCGGTGCTCTATTCCCTGAGGCCTGATGCCGATCTGTCGGCTGCCATCTGGGACGCTCTCATCGACGACATGAATCCCTACCTGAAACACAGGATCGATTCCATCGTTGATCCCGAGAATACCACCAAGATGAGCACCCTCATAAACCTCACGGCAGAGAGGGAGCTGGATCTTCTCACCCAGATCGGTAAGTACTCTTCCTACGACTTCAAGGAGGAGATGTACTACGACGGATATCTCCCTGATTTCAGATCTTCTGCCATCGACATAAAGGACAGATACATGAAGGTCATCGAGGAACTGGATAAGAAGGGCTACGGCATCTATTCCAGATACAGGATGTTCAAGATCGACAGGTGCACCATCGTCCCGGTCAAGCACCCGGATCCCATCAGCGTCGAGGACCTTTTCTGCTACGACAGACAGAGAAATACTGTAATAGATAATATAAAGGCCTTCCTTTCCGGAAAGCCTGCTGCAGACTGCCTTCTCTACGGAGTTGCAGGAACAGGTAAATCCTCCACCGTAAAAGCCGCATCCAGGATGTTCTTCGACCAGGGCTTAAGGCTGGTGGAGCTCCCCAAGGCTGAGATCGGAAATCTTTCCGAGGTCATCGAGATGCTCTCCCGTATCCCCATGAAGTTCATCCTCTTCATCGACGATATCTCCTTTGAGAGCAACGACGAGAGGATCGGCGCGCTTAAGTCGGTACTGGAAGGTGCCGCCTCCGGAGGCAGGAAGAATATCCTCATCCACGCCACATCTAACAGGCGCCACATGATCAAGGAATCCTTCGCAGACAGGGCAGACGAGATCCACACCTCCGACACCATCTCCGAGCAGATGTCACTTTCCGAGAGGTTTGGTCTTCGTGTTCTTTATGAGAAACCTAACAAGCAGGAGTTCCTCACCATCGTCAAAAAGCTTATGGAAAAGCGCGGCATAAAGATGGAGGATAAAGACATCGAAGAAGGCGCCGAGAGATTTGCCCTGAGAGGTGGCGGAAGATCCGCAAGACTTGCCCGCCAGTATGTGGATTCCCTGGACAGATAAAGAGAAAAATCCGAAAAAACACCAAAAATCCCGAAAAAGTTGCAACTTTGACACAACTACCACAGTTTCTTGTGACAACTCTTTTTTATACTCGTGAGTATAAGGGAGGTAAACGACCATGAGAACACTTAAGAAGATATTAGCGATTCCGGTGATTTCGGTCCTTACGATCATGTGCATCTTTTCATCAGGATGCCATGTTAAAGAAGATGCTGACGAGATAGATACAACACCCACCACCATCAAGGTAGTGTGCGAGCCATCAGACACATTAGAACAGCAGGATGCATCCAAGACCCACTGCACACAGAAGAGTGAGTCCAAGGTCATCTTCATCATCTGACATAATACTAAAAAGAAACTTGGAGAGCTGTCTGAGCGGTGGTGCCTGATCCACCGCCGGGCAGCATTTTTTTGCTTAAAAATGGCATAAAGCGTGGCATGTCTATGCCACGGGTTGGGGCAGATCGCTGCCGATCCGGCATAAAATGGCATAAAGCGTGGCATACCTATGCCACGAACTGGGGCACAAAAACGCCTATCTGGCCGAAAATGGCATAAAAGGTGGCATACCTATGCCACGAACTAGGACAAAAAGGTGCCTATCCGGCCGAAAATGGCATAACCAGTGTCCAGTATATGCCACTGTCTTGACCACAAATGATCGGTGGAGATGTGTCCCCATGTGCCAAAACGTGCCAGTTGGAGATACGTCCCCCTGTGTCACCCCTGTGCTATAATTCACATATGGAAAATGTGATCTCGGTTGAAAATATGAGAAAGAGCGATGAGCACACCATCGCCACCTCCGTTCCCTCCCTGGAACTTATGAGGAGGGCGGCTGAGGGCATCCGCTCCAGCCACGATTTCGGAGGATCCACTCTCATCGTGGTGGGATCCGGCAACAACGGCGGCGACGGTTTCGCCCTGGCGGAGATCCTCCTCTCTGAAGGGAAAGATGTGACCGTCTTAAGCGTCACCGACCACTATTCAAAAGATTCAGCTTACTATATGGAAAGATGCAAAGACCGCGGCCTTCAGCTCCTTCAGTTTGAACCCGGAAAGGATATGATGAAGGGCTTTGACACCATCGTTGACTGTCTTCTGGGAACAGGATTTAAAGGTGAGGTAAGAGGCATTTACAGAGCTGCCATCGAGGAGATCAATGCAGCAGGAAGCTTCGTCATCAGTGCCGACATAAACAGCGGCATGAACGGTGATACAGGTGAAGCCTTCCAGGCCGTTAAGTCTGATATCACCGTGACCATCGGATGCCACAAGACCGGCATCCTCCTGGCACGAAACGGGGAATATATCAACAAGGTCATCTGCGCTTACATCGGTATCGAACCCGTATATGGAGAGAACTACCTTCTGACTCCTGATGAATGGAAGAAGAAGGGATTCCATGAAGATAAGGATCAGATAACAGAAAACGGGATCATCTATTTCAGAGGTGAAGATATTGGATAAGAAGAGCATCAGGGGAATGATACTCATCCTTCTTGCCGGCATCCTCTGGGGCTGCATGGGCCTTTTCGTGCGCCCTCTGGACAGTAAGGGGCTGAGCTCCCTTGATCTGGTGGCAGTGAGATCCCTTCTGACTGCAGTCTTTATGGGTATATTTATCCTCATAAAGTCGAAGAAGCTTTTTAAGATAAAGCTCAGGGATCTGTGGTGCTTCCTTGGTACAGGTATACTCAGTATCGTATTTTTCAATATATGCTATTTTTACGAGATCACCATCACATCCCTTTCGGTGGCGGCAATACTTCTATACACGTCACCGGCATTTGTAATGGTGATATCCGCGGTGCTCTTTAAAGAGAAGCTCACCATAAGAAAGATCATCGCCCTCATCATACTATTCACAGGCCTTATATTTGTCACGGGAGTCCTGGGAGGCGGATCTGATCTGACTACAGCTGCGATATTCATCGGACTTGGCGCGGGCCTCGGATATGCCCTTTATTCCATCTTCGGAAGATACTGCCTTGAGCGGGGATATGATACATATACCATAAGCTTTTATACATTCCTTTTTGCTTCCGTGGCTACAATACCTTTTTCGCATATAGGGAAGATCGCTGAAGTGTCTTTTTCGTCAGTGCCGTCCTTCGGGTTCACGATACTTTTCGTACTGGTGACCACCCTGATCCCGTACCTTGTATATACTGCGGGCCTTAAACATGTGGAGAACTCAAGGGCAGCTATCATCGCATCCATCGAGCCCGTGGTAGCTACCCTCAACGGTATACTCTGGTTCGGCGAAAAGATCACCCTCCCGGTATTCATCGGCATAGTCCTGGTACTCACGGGAATAGTCATCAGCAATAAAAAGAATAGCTAAAGTTTTTTAAAGGCTTATTCATCATTACGTAACACATTCATCCGGAGGAGATGATAGAATCTAATCATACAAGAAAGCACGAGAGGAGGTGATTCCAATGGGACATGCAGAGGGGACAAATAGTCTTCATTGGAATTGCCTTTTTCCTGCTTTTTGATTATTGGGTTTTATTTCTTTTTTAAGGAAAAAGCAAACACAGATACTCCGGCGGCTGCTTTATGAGCGGCCGCTTTTTTGGTATAATGGACTCATCTTATTTGTAGGAGGTATTTACTATGGATCTCGATATCAACAAGATCAAGGATATGGCAGAGGATGCAGTGGACAAGGTATCCAAGGACCAGAGCACAAAGGCAGCAGTCGACAAGGCGATCGGCGAAGTTGAGAAGAAAGTAAAGGTAGATCTTCCTGACGTTGACTCCATCGCTAAGACCCTGGGTTCCGACAAAAAACATTCTTGACAAACAAGTCCGTAAAGTATATTGTTGCTTTAATTGAATAAACACCAAACCGTTGATGCGGAGATAAAGGTGATCATGATCCCACAGAGAGCCGGCGTTGCTGAGAGTCCGGTGGAAAACAAGTCATCAAATGGACCGCTGAGGGTGCAGTCAAAGGCTTCGGCCGAGTATTCTGTGACGCGAGGGCATGCGTTATTTGCCGGGGATATGATAGTATCTCGCTAAGTGCTTCCGAAGAGGGAACTCTTTAGAAGAATCAAGGTGGCACCACGGATTTTAAGAAGATTCGTCCTTGACAGAAAAACATTTCTGTCAGGGACTTTTTTATTGCCCTGACAAAGAAAGGAGCAGGAAGATGGAAATAAGACCATCAATGGAAGAAGTAAGATCATACGCTTCCGCCGGGGAGTATAAGTACATCCCCGTATCGACTTCGATCATGTCAGACATCAAGACTCCCATCGAGGTCCTGAAGATCCTGAAGAACGTCTCCACCCACACCTATATGCTGGAGTCCATGGAGAACAACGAAAACAGGGGAAGATATACATTCCTCGGCTTCGACCCGAAGCTGGACATCACCTGCGCAAACGGCGTGATGAAGGTGGGAGATGAGACAATAGAGACTTCCCGTCCCGGTGACGTCTTAAGGAACATCATGAAGGATTATAAGAGCCCCAAGCTGGACTTCCTTCCTCCCTTTGCCGGCGGTCTCGTTGGATATTTTTCCTACGATTACGTTAAGTACGCCGAGCCGTCACTGGATCTTGATGCAGAGGACAGGGAGGGCTTCAAGGATGTGGACCTCATGCTCTTCGACAAGGTCATCGCCTTCGACTCCCTGATGCAGAAGATCATCCTCATGGTAAACATCAGGCTGGATGATATCGAGAACGAGTACGAGAGAGCCGGAAAAGACCTCGCATCCCTCATCGACCTCATCAGAAACGGCAAGGGCATCGACGAAAAGCCCGGCAAGCTCTTAAGTGACATAAGGCCCCTTTTCGGGAAAGAGGAATACTGCTCCATGGTGGAAAAGGCCAAGTACCACATCAAGGAGGGAGACATCTTCCAGATCGTCCTTTCCAACCGCCTGGAGGCAGACTTCGAAGGATCCCTTCTCAATGTCTACAGGATCCTTCGTACCACAAACCCTTCACCTTATATGTTCTATTTCTCCGGAACAGACGTTGAGGTGGCAGGAGCATCCCCTGAGACTCTTGTAAAGCTGGACGGCGATACACTCTACACATATCCTCTTGCGGGAACACGTCCCAGGGGAAGGACAGAGGAAGAGGACCTTCAGCTGGAAAAGGAGCTCCTCGCAGATCCCAAGGAACTGTCCGAGCACAACATGCTGGTGGATCTGGGAAGAAATGATATCGGAAAGATCTCGGAGTTCGGATCCGTAAGCGTAAAGGAGCTTCACACCATTCTCCGCTTCTCACATGTAATGCATATAGGTTCCACAGTAAAGGGAACCATCAGGAAGGAGTGCGATGCCCTGGACGCCATCGACGCTATCCTTCCCGCAGGAACACTTTCCGGCGCACCCAAGATCAGGGCATGCCAGCTCATCAACGAGCTTGAGAACAACAAGAGGGGCATCTACGGAGGTGCCATCGGATATATGGATTTCTCGGGAAATCTCGATACATGTATCGGCATAAGGATCGCCTACAAGAAGGGCAACAAGGTATTCGTCAGATCCGGCGCCGGCATCGTATATGATTCCGTACCCGAAAAGGAATATCAGGAATCCATCAACAAAGCAGCGGCAGTGGTAAATGCCATCAAAGCCGCACAGGACGAAGAGCTTTAAGGAGGTAAGATATGGTACTGCTCATAGATAATTACGACAGCTTTTCCTATAACCTCTATCAGCTCATCGGATCAGTGGAGCCTGATATCAAGGTAATAAGAAACGACGAACTCACGGTCAGGGAGATCGATGAACTTAACCCTGAGGCCATAGTCATCTCACCCGGTCCCGGAAGGCCCGAGGATGCAGGTGTATGTATCGATGTCATAAAGGAGCTGGGAGACAGATATCCCATCCTGGGCGTCTGTCTGGGACACCAGTCCATCTGTGCCGCCTACGGTGCCACGGTAACATACGCAAAGGAGCTCATGCACGGCAAGCAGTCGGATATAGATCTTTCCATAGACTGCGATCTGTTCAGCGGACTTTTCGTAAAGGTCCCCGTGGCAAGATATCACTCCCTGGCGGCAGACCCTTCCACGATGCCCGAATGCCTTGAGGTCACGGCGGTGACGGAGGACGGCGAGGTAATGGCCGTTAAGCATAAGGAACATGAGGTGTATGGAGTACAGTTCCATCCCGAATCCATAATGACACCTGACGGAAAAAAGATGATGGAAAACTTTATCAATATCGCAAGAAACATG
>CACXGG010000205.1 GCA_902767145.1 Oscillospiraceae bacterium
GGCCTTTTCAGGAACCCGGAACAGGATATGTTGACGAACTGTCCGGGGACAGCTGATGCTGCGATCTCGGGACACGATAAGATGATAAATGCCGTGTCCTGATTGAGCATCTGTTTGAATACTACGACAGATCTATATTCTTTTTTCATACGTACTTTCTTTCCTTGAGAGCGTAGCAGAGCTTCATCCTCATATCGAGAGCCTCATCTCTTGTGGCTTTTGCGAAATGTTTGGGCTTCAGATCCTCCCTCTTCTTCCATGCGCACATAAGTGATCTGGAAGCGTTAACGATGGAACCTGTTCCCTCCTTTGTAAAGGATGCTACAGCAGCGTCAGGGCCTGCACCCTGTGCACCGTAACCGGGAACAAGGATAAGAGCGTTAGGCATCCTCTTTCTTGCTTCAACAGCCTGCTCAGGAACTGTAGCACCAACTACAGCACCAACAGATGAGAAACCGTTGTCTCCGATGAGATCCTTACCCCAGGCATTAACGTTATCAGCCATTGCCTGATATACGGTCCTTCCATCCTGAAGGAAGAGATCCTGAAGATCTCCTGCAGAAGGATTGGATGTGCGGACAAGGGTGAAGATACCCCTTCCGTCTCTCTTACATACATCGATAAAAGGCTGGACGCCGTCGATACCGAGATATCCGTTTACAGTAACGGCATCAGCACCGAACTTGACTTCAACGACACCGTCTGTAAGCTCAGTCTTACCGATCATTGCCTCTGCATAAGCAGTAGCTGTGGATCCGATATCATTTCTCTTTGCATCAGCTATAACGATCATGTCCTTGGATCTGGCATAATCGATGGTCCTCTTAAATACTTCAAGACCCTTAAGGCCGTACATCTCGTAATAAGCGATCTGGGGCTTTACAGCAGGGATGATATCGCATACTGCATCGATGAGACCGCAGTTGAACTCAAAGATGGCTTCAGCTGTGGATGCATCGTTATCATTGGGATATTCCTGGATCCACTTGGAGATGATATCGATGGGGATATATTCAAGCCTGGGATCAAGTCCCATGACTGTAGGATTATCAAGTTCCTTTATCCTTGTGGTAAGAGCATCAGCAAAGTTTTTCATAAGTCTTCTTTCCTCCCATGATCGTAAGCATTGTCTCGCCGTAGAGCTTCCAGCCGTCAAAAGGCGTATTCCTGCCCTTGGTGAGCATCTTGTCCTTTTCGAAGACGAACTCGTTATCCAGATCCATTACCGTCAGATCCGCATCGTCTCCTACAGCCATACCGCCTCTTCCCAGCTTTAAGATCTTAGAGGGGTTGTAGCACATAAGATCCATGAGCCTGTCAAGTCCGATAACGCCTGTCTTTACAAGATAAGTGTAGCTTAATGCAAAGGAACTCTCAAGACCGACGATACCGTTATTTGCGTGGGAGAATTCAACTTCCTTCTCATCCTGGTGATGGGGTGCGTGGTCAGTAACGATACAGTCGATGGTACCGTCCTTGATACCCTCGATGATAGCAAGTCTGTGCTCCTCTGTCCTCAAAGGGGGATGCATCTTAAAGTTCGTATCATAGTTCTCGCATGCGGAATCAGTAAGGGTAAAGTAATGGGGGCATGTCTCGCATGTAACCTTTACTCCCCTGGCCTTTGCATCCCTTATCATCCTTACGCCGCCCTTTGTGCTGACGTGGCAGATATGTACCGGAACACCCAGGTATTCAGCGAGGATGATATCTCTTGCGATCATGATATCCTCAGCTGCGGTGGAGCATCCCCTGATACCTATTGATGTGGAAACGATGCCCTCGTTCATAGCACCTTCACCCAGGGACTTCTCTTCACAGTGGTTGAGTACGGGGATATCAAAATCAGAAGCATACTCCAGGACCTTTCTCATCATTCCGGCTGTGGGGATGGGCTTACCGTCGTCAGATACTGCGACAATACCTGCCTCCTTCATAAGGCCGATCTCAGCAAGGCATGTATCTTCGATATCCTTGGTGGCAGCACCGATGGGATATACCCTGCAGTTTCCTGCCTCCTGTGCCTTCTTAAGGATGCCCTGAACAACAGCCGCATTATCACATACGGGGAAAGTGTTGGGCATGGAGCATACTGCCGTAAAGCCGCCTCTTGCAGCTGCAGCAGTACCTGTAGCGATTGTCTCCCTGTATTCATAACCGGGCTCTCTTAAGTGGACATGCATATCAACAAGTCCGGGAAATACGTTATTTCCTTTTCCGTCGATGACCTCATCCGCGGAAGACTCATCAAAAGCCTCGGAGAACTTACCGTCTTCGATATAGATCTCGGTCTTATCTGAATTAAAGATCTTTACATTTTTAAGTATAGTTTTCATCAGAGATTATTCCTCCTTGCCATCAAGAGATAAAGGACAGCCATCCTTACTGCTACACCGTTTGTTACCTGCTCATTGATAACTGACTGGTCGCAGTCATATACAGCTGTGGGAAGCTCGACACCGTGGTTACAGGGACCGGGATGCATCAGGAATGCGTCGGGCTTAGCCAGGGCCAGCATCTCAGGTGTAATTGCATAGAACTTGGAATATTCTGCAACAGAGGGGAATAAAGAACTCTTCTGTCTTTCCAGCTGTACGCGAAGGCCCATTACTGCATCTGCATCCTTAACGCAGTCAGCAACTGATGTGGCCACACGTACGCCCATATTTTCGATGCCGATGGGCATCATTGTTCGGGGACCGTAGACTGATACGTGTGCACCGAGCTTTGCAAGTCCGATAGCGTTTGACCTTACTACACGGCTGTGATATACGTCACCGCAGATGGCGATGTTCTTGCCCTCAAAGGTATCGAACCTCTCATACATGGTGAGCATATCAAGAAGTGCCTGGGTGGGATGCTCGTTCATTCCGTCTCCTGCATTTACGATAGAGGCGTTGAGCTTATTTGCGATGGAATGGGGTGCTCCAGACTGGGGATGCCTCATGATGATGATATCCGTACCCATGCTGTCGATTGTCCTTGCAGTATCCAGAAGGGATTCTCCCTTTGCTACTGAAGATCCGGTAGCTGAGATGTTGGCCGAAGCCGAACCCATATACTTGGATGCCAGCTCAAAGGAAAGTCTCGTACGTGTACTGTTTTCGTAGAATAAGGTTACTACGGATTTTCCCTGAAGGTGTGATGTCTTCTTGTTTGCAGAAGAGATAACGAGCTTCATGGTCTTTGCAGTATCCAGTATCTCCATTATCTCCTCAGGGGTAAGCTGCTTCATACCCAGAAGGTCTTTGCTCTTAAGTCCCATGTCAGTCCTCCTTAACCAGCAGTACCTGTGTCCTGCCGTCTATATCATCCATCTCGACCTCTATCCTCTCGTGATAGGAAGTCGGAACATTCTTACCTACATAATCAGCCCTGAAAGGAAGCTGCCTGTGTCCCCTGTCTATGAGGATCGCAAGCTGAATGCAGTCAGGTCTTCCCATATCGAAGATATTGTCTATTGCAGATCTTATGGTGCGTCCTGTATAGAGTACGTCATCCACCAGCACGATCTTTGCTCCGTTGACGTCGAAAGGGATATCCGTTCCGTTTACCACGGGGTGTGCGGAGAGCATGGAAAGATCGTCCCTGTAGAAAGTGATATCCAGGATACCCAGAGGGACCTTTACCCCTTCGATCTCCTGGAGATGCTCCCTGATGAGCTTGGCCATGGAAACGCCTCTTCTCTGGATACCGATAAGAGCGACTTTATCAAGTCCCTGGTTCTTCTCGATGATCTCATGGGAGATACGGGTGATGGCACGCTTTACATCTGCTTCTGTAAGTATGGGAACTGTACCTGACATAAAAACCTCCTTTTGGTGCATAAAAAAACACCGGAATATATAGTTTCCCGGCGATAATAAAATCCAAATATATAAAGACTGAGGTCCTATGTAATGGATCTTGCAAACTCGCCGGAATGCTTAAAGATCAACTGTAAGTTAGTCTATTCTTTTATAAATGGAAAATCAAGTGATATACTCATATTGAAATAAAATTTAAGAAAGAAGGTACCGTCTTATGGATCTGGTCTCAACATTACTCAAGAACATGACAACCGAAGAGTCTTTAAGCGCTCTTAAAGGAGTTTCCGGAGGATCTGACAAGCAGGTGGAGTCAGCAGTAAATTCAGCTATCCCTACCCTTCTCAAGTCCATGACTAAGAATGCTTCCACAGATGATGGTGCCAGGTCACTTCTCGGCGCTCTGGGACAGCACACCAGCACTGATCCCGTAAGCTCACAGATCAAGAACGCTGATGCCATCGACGGCAAGAAGATCATCGAGAAGATCATGGGTGGCAATAAGGACGATTTCATCAGGGAGATCGCAAAGGAGACAGGCCTTGACCTCTCTCAGACAGATTCTCTTCTGAGCAACATGGCTCCCGCTCTCATGAGTTCCGTCTCTGCAGCAAACAGCAAGCAGGACGAGCCTTCCCTTAAGTCCATCTTCGGTCAGTTCCTCATGGACGACGAAGACAAGAAAGTAGCAGAAGGATTCAAGGGCGACGGCCTTCTCGACATCCTCAAGAAGACCATCCTTTAA
>CACXGG010000206.1 GCA_902767145.1 Oscillospiraceae bacterium
CGGTCCTCTTCGAAAGCAGAAAGAAGTGCACAGGGAAGATTGACCCTTGTGGATAGAAGGGCTCCCCTCTGGGTAAAGGTACGGACCAGACCGGCGCCGCTTCTTAAAGCCGCACCCGTACAGAGGCACAGGGCACCTGACATGGTGCCGCAGCCAGCAGTTATCAGTACTGTTCCGAAAGTTCCTTTGTGGCCCTTTCCGTCCCTTTCAGGACACAGGGACTTAATAAGATCATTTGTTACTCTTACCATTTCCCATTTCCTCTGAATCCAGATCGGAATTAGTCTTATGCTTTATATCCTTAAGGAGCGACAGATCGAAAGGAGTCTCCTGGTAAACATAGTAGTTGAGCCAGTTGGTAAAGAGCAGGGTCGCAGAAGACCTCCACTTGAGCTCGGGTCCCTTGGAGGGGTCATCGTCCTTGTAGTAGTTGATGGGCTTTTCGATATAAAGGCCCTTGCCCAGGTCCCTCTTGTATTCATCGTCGAGGGTGGTCCTGTCATACTCGGAGTGGCCGGTTATAAAGAACTGTCTTCCGTGCCTGTCGGAAACGGCATAGACACCGCATTCATCCGACTCGGACAGGATACGGAGCTCGCTGCACTTAAGGATGTCCTCCCTCTTGATCTCCGTATGTCTCGAGTGAGGAACATAGAAGACGTCATCAAAGCCCCTGAAGAGCTTGACGGGACGGCTGTAGGTCATGCTGTGCTCGAAGATGCCGAAGGCCTTCTTGGGAAGGTCGTACTTCGGAACTCCGTAGTGGTAGTAAAGGCCGGCCATCGCACCCCAGCAGATATGAAGGGTGGAATAGACGTGGGTCTTGCTCCACTCCATGATCTCGCAGAGCTCGGGCCAGTAGTCCACCTCCTCGAAGGGAAGGTGCTCCACAGGAGCGCCGGTGATGATCATGCCGTCGTAATATCTCTCCTTAACATCATCGAAGGTCTCATAGTACTTGATGAGATGCTCCTCGCTGGTGTGGACTGATGTATGTGATGCTGTTCTCAGAAGGTCGATGTCGACCTGGATGGGAGAATTTGACAGAGCCCTCAGAAGCTGGGTCTCCGTGGCATTCTTATTGGGCATCAGGTTCAGGATGATGATCCTTATGGGTCTTATATCCTGGGTCAGCGCCCTGTCTTCCTCCATAACGAAGATCCTCTCCTTTTCAAGGACGGCTCTCGCCGGAAGATTATTCGGTATCCTAATGGGCATATTATGCCTCCTTTGTGCTTATCACGATATGAATTCGTTGAGAATGGATTCCTCAGGAACCCATTCAGGGTTGACTACCGGGATCTTTGCCAGATGCCTCTCAAGTCTCGCACATCTGTCCAGTGCTGTTGAGAGATCTGCAAAATCCTTGTCCTTGTTCGATCTTTCCATAAAGACATTCGGTGTCAGAGTCCCGTCTTCCACCATCTTGAACGCCGCATGTATATCGCTCAGGGCGAGGGGCGCCAGGATGAGGCTCTCGTAGCCGAGGAATGAATTGACATGTATATCCGCACTTGCAAGATAGTCGTCGAAGATGGTCTCCTCTGATCTTTCGATCATGGGCCAGTAGTCCACGGTGGAAAGGGCGTGGGCAGCTCTGTGCCTCTGATCCCTTACGATCCTTCTAAGGAGCCTGATCTCTGTCATATCCATGAGCTTTGTATCGCAGAAGACGTTTCCGTAGGGCATGATGAAGACCTTAAGGCAGTCCTCGTCAGCTATATCTCCGGAGATGCGCTTGTTGAGGCCGTGAAGTCCCTCCACCACCAGAACTCCGTTGTCGGGGAGCTGGATGGCTTCGTCCTCGGACCTCTCCTCGCTCTTCCTGGTAAGGAAATTAAAGAAAGGAGGGATCACCTTTTCTCCTGCGATTATCTTCTTAACATCTGCTGCGGCTCTGTCCACATCAAGGGAATCGATGGTCTCGAAATCAGGCCTTCCGTCCTTGTCGAACTTCAGCTCCGTCATGGCATAGTAGTCGTCCAGTGACAGGAAAGCTGCCTGTCTTCCGTGCCTTGTAAGGCCTGCGGAAAGACGCATGGTGAATGTGGTCTTGCCTGATGATGTGGGACCTGAAACAAATATCGCCTTTTTCTTTGAGTCCTGACAGAACATATCGACTATGGCTTCGATCTTGTCGATGAATTCCTGTTCACATGACTTTATGAAAGCCGGAAGCTTCTTGGCACCGAGGCTTTCTTCCAGATCTTCTACCGTGATATCCTTTTTTCCCTGAAGCTGTGCCATATTTACCTCCGAATCTGTATTATCTTCTATATCTGAAGACCCTTCTGATCACCAGTCTGTCTATGACCCAGTCGTAGGCATATTGGATATATCTTACTGCCAGATATACCAGCCCCGGAATGATCAGGGCAGCTACTGCGATCAGAACGATCATCAATACTACATGTATACCTCCGGCCAGGACGCCCATTACTGTTGCGAAGGATCCGGCGCCGGATGAGAACTTCTCTGTATATTTTTCAAGTGTCTCATTCAGGTAATTGATAAGGAAGTCCTGAAGTCCTGTGGACTGGACCTTTATCCTGGGAAGGATGAGACTTACCGTCAGGCTCATTACGAGAAAAGACTTGAATGTCTTTTCAATAAGTATAAGTGCTTTGCCCCAGCCGGGCATTCGGTAATATCTGAAATTGATAAAGGGGCAGGCGAGCATGAGAAGGATGAGGATGACCCAGTGGACCACCGTGAATACGCCAATGCCCAGGTATGTCTTTCCCGTGAAATATCTGAGGAGCACAAGAAGATCCACAAGGAAGCCATAGAGAATAAACAGACCTGCATGACGTCTGTTCTCAAAATCTGTGTCACTCCACAGCTTACCTAAAAATAATCCTTCTATATAATCCATCTTCACTCCAAAGTGATATTTGCCGCTTCTATTATTTTAACATATATGCCCTGTTTTCTCATCTGAGCCTGAACTTGCATTCAGTGGTCTCTTCTATAAGGCTCTTAAGTCCGTTCCAGTCCTTGGGGAAGTTCTTGGTATGGCTGCTGATAATTGTCGAATTGTCCTTGAACCTTACCACGATCTTCCAGGAGGAAGGATTGGCAGTGGGATTTCCGTATCTTTCGATCTCACCCTTGTTATATCCTTCCATCCACTCCAGCATTCCCGTCTTGGGAAGCCTCTCCTGAATGGTCTCGATCTTCGAGGCTGTGAGCGACTTCATGAAATTGTTGTTCCACATGTAGCCGTCGTTCCAGTTGATGAGCTTTTTCTGGAAATCATACCTTACCTTGTATCCGCCCCCGGAGAAGGAGCTGATCTCGACCTCCAGCACAGCTATGTCATCGTATCTGTTCTTTTTCCCCATTTTACCCTCAGTACTCCTTATTCGATCTTGATGCCCATAATGGAACCTGAACGTGTTCCGATGACCATCATATCCCCGAATACTGCAGGTGACGCCTCGAAGGAAACTCCGTTGGAGGTCTCATCTTCAGTACCTATATATCTTGATGCCTGTATATAATTTATACGCTCGCCGGTCTGGCCGTTGATCAGATGGATCTGGCCGATGCTGTCGGCGATGACGATATAAGCATTTCCGTTCTCATCATAGCAGTCCACGGGGGAGCTGTAGGAATAGATGTTCATGTCATAATGCCATGCCTCCGTTCCCGTATCCTTGTAGTAGGCCACAAGACGGTTTCCGCTCATGAGGCCCTGGGTCATGCTGTATGAGAAGATGACCAGATTGGAGATGGAATTCTTTCCGATGATGGGATTTCCGAGACATCCTCCCGTCTGGTCCGTGTCCGATGTCTGTCCGTTATATGTATAGCAGGACTGGGAAGTCTGCCATACCTCTTCTCCCGTGAGGGCATTGATCTTATATGTATAGGCAGCTCCGGAATACTCTCCGGTTCCGCCCTGATAGTCAACCTCGGTGGCTATATAGATATAGGGCACTCCGTTCTCCTCCTCGATGGCGGGGGAAAGGTCTGAATCGTCGCTGGTCCTGAAGACCCATACCATCTCCAGGGAGTTAAGATCGAGACAGATGAGGTTGGAGTTGTTGTCTATGAAATAACCGTAGTTTCCGTATACGCCGATGGAGCTCTCAACGCCGAGATATCTTCCCTGTGTATCGTTAAAGATATACTTATATCCCGTACATACAGGGTTGATGGCGATGGAGGAGCTTCCGGGGGTATAGTCAGTATTCAGCTGGAAGGTATAGATGATACCGTTCTCACAGGGCCAGATAAGGGTATCCGAGAACCTGTCAACCAGGGGCGATGAGTCGAAGGCACCCCAGTTCATCCTGTAGGCACCATCATCAAGGCCCTCATAGAAATAGAGCCTCTGTCCGTCGATAAGGGAATAGATATACATTCCGAATCCCTGGTCGCCGTTGTCATCTCCCTGTCCAAGGTAAAGGATGGGATAGCCACGGGGATCCACAGAGGGAGTTCCCTTTATGGTGGCGCCCACGTAAATGGGATCTCTTGTCATGGTACCGTCATCCAGATCGAAAAAGTAGACATATCCGTCAAGTCCCGCCACGATGACCTCAACAAGATCATCCTTGGCAGCCTTGTCGCTGTAGAGGTTCATGGAAGTCCTGACCTCATCGGACCACTGCACGATAAGGGGCTGTCCCGTAAGCTGAAGGCCCGTCCACTCGAAGGTCATGTCGGAGGAGAGCCTGCTGTGCATGCCCGAATACTCCCATACCTGTGTCAGGTCGTCCACGACGCCGTCCTCAGGGGTGAGATATCCGAAGGATGCGGTATTTCTGAAATTATTGCCCCTGTAGGTAAGGATGCCGGCAGCATCCACGGAGTAATCCAGGGGATCCGTCATATAAATGGGATTGGCTCTGTCATAATCGGTAACGATGACAGCTCCGTTGATGACATTCTGGGTAAGTCCTCTCGAGGAGGGAAGCACATCTGATGCTATAACTGCATCAGGATCCATCACCACAGAAGCGGTGGCGGGATAGAGCAGGGGATTCTGATAATCCTGGATGGGGGGCACCGGAGTAGGTGTGGCCGTGGCAGGAACGATATATCTGTCGGAACCTTCGCCGGAAGCTTCCACAACATTTGTCTTGTCGTCAGCTGCCTTCTTCTTAAAATATATGCCCGCAAGAACAGACGTCAGCACCACCGACAGGATAGTCAGCATGATAACGAGTGCCATGGTGCCCTGAGACGGGTCGGTCGACGGCTCGTAAAAAGTATTGTCCGGTTCGATGTACTGATCATTACGGTTCATACTTTGTTAAATGATCCCCCTTCATTTTCTGCCCCTGTCTATAAGAGGGTACAGAAAAACAGAGTATATTTTAACAAAATATGCAAATATTCTCAATCAAGACCGTTTGCGATTTCCAAAAGCTTGTTGAGACGGTGGTTCATGCCTGATTTTCCTATGGGCGGATCCATCATCCTGCCCAGTTCCGCTATGGATGCACCGGGGTTTTCCAGATGTATGTTAAGGGCGTCACGAAGCTCCTGGGGAAGCTTTTTGTACTCATCCGAGGACTTGATCTTAAGGAAGGCCTCATTTCTTCTGGCTCCCGCCTCCGCCTGCCTTCCCGCATTGGCGGTATCGCAGTTCATGGTGCGGTTGACGCTTCCGTATACTTCCTTTTCGGCCCTTATGTTCTCAAAATCCAGCCTGGACTTTCCGGCGCCGATGACTCCCAGGAAGTCTGATACGCTGTCGCCGTTCCTTATATAAATGATATAAGTTCCGTTTCTTTCAGATGCGGCGGCCTTTATATCCTCGCCTTCCAGGATCTCCATTACTATATCGCAGGCGGCGGGATTCTTGATGTGAAGCTCTATCCTGTATGTCTTGGCAGGATCGGAGCAGTAACCGCACTCCAGGAACACACCCCTGAGGAAATAACGCCTGAAATCGGGATCGGTGGGATCTCCCAGCAATACAGAGTCCTCGTCAGAAGCATAGCCTATGCCTGCGGCCATTGCCTGAAGCTTGACTTCTCCCTTGGGAAGATGGGCGGTTATCTCATCCTTGATACCGCTGTTAAAACTGTCGGGATTATCCCTCTTTGACATATCTGGGATCCCTGAAGATATCTCTGTGGTGGACAACTACACGGTATCCGAACTCGTCCAGCTTCTCACCCAGCCTCTCAGCTATATAGACTGACCTGTGGCGGCCGCCGGTGCATCCGATACCGATATGAAGCCTGCTCTTTCCTTCCCTTGTGTAATAGGGGATGGCAAACTTGAACATATCAGCCAGCATCTGCTCGCAGTCCTTTGTCTCCTGGAACTGCTCGAGATATTCGGCGATCTTCTCATCCTTACCTGAGAGCATCTTAAGTTCCTCCACCCAGTAGGGGTTGGGAAGAAATCTCACATCAAGTACGTTATCGCAGTCGATGGGGATACCATACATAAATCCGAAGGACTCCACGAATATGGACATTCCACTCATCTTGCCGTCATCTTCGAGAAGCTGCTTGAGTGCCTTCTTCAGGGATGAGATGGGCATGAGGGTTGTATCTATTACATTGGTGGCACGGCCTCTTACATTCTGGAGCATCTTCCTCTCTGCTGCGATGGCATCGGTAAGGCTCATCTCATCTGTAAGGGGGTGCTTTCTCCTTGTCTGGCGGTATCTGCTTACAAGGACCTCATCACTTGCCTCCAGGAATACGATCCTGTAGGGAATGGAGATCTCCTCATCGATCTTCTTTAAGGCCTGGCCAAGTCCGCGGAGAAGGTCGCGGCTCCTGATATCCACCACGAAAGCCAGCTTGTCTATACCGGCAAGCTCTCCCTCTCCCTTGCTGAACATGGAAACGAGTTCGGGAAGGAACTGGGGCGGGAGATTATCGATACAGAAAAATCCGTTATCTTCAAAGAAAGCCTCCGCCTGGCTCTTTCCTGCACCGCTCATGCCTGTCAAGATGATCAGTTCCATATCATTCCCACTTTCCGACTATCCTGACTTCCGTCCGGAGCCTGACATTAGAATCCTCATATACCTTATCCTGTACATAGCGGATAAGCCTCATTACATCAGAAGCAGATGCAGTTCCGCCGTTATTTACGACAAATCCCGCATGTTTGGGGGACACCTGGGCACCTGACTCATCGAGCTTAAATCCCTTAAGGCCGCTTCCCTCGATAAGGGCACCGGCATAATA
>CACXGG010000207.1 GCA_902767145.1 Oscillospiraceae bacterium
AACTGGCTCTGCTTCATGTGCTTTTTCACACATACACTTCTGGTGCTCATCCCCCTCATCTATTACACCAGGGGAAAGACCGATATATCCTTCAGGCACTTCTGGTATCCATATGCATTCCTGGGAGTGGTGACACCCTTGATCTACCTTCTGGATAAGAAGACGGACACTAACTACATGTTCCTCATGTATCCCGTGGCCAATTCCCCCCTGTCACTTACCAGGGATATCGCGGGAAAGAAATACTATATCCTCGGCCTTGTGGTGCTCGTTACCATAGCACTCCTTGTGGAGTACACTTTCTATTCTGTCTTAAGGCTTCGGAAGAAAAAGACTAATGACTCCTGAATCCGATAAGTCCCGTCATGGACTTCATGGGATGCATAAGGTTTGAATCATCGAGAACGATCCCTATCTTACTTATCTCGGGCATGAGATCGAAAATGACTCTCTGCATGGACAGAGGGACATCGCCGTAGCCCGGGCCATATCTGAAGGTCTCCTCCTTAAGTCCCAGCCTCTCCTGAAACTTATTTGTCTCATCCTCGATAAGAGCGTTGGCTGCAGCATCAAGAAGGAGCATCCTGGATGCATCCGTCTTCGACAGGGCATCTATCCTCTTGTCGATGGCAGGTCCCAGTGTAGACACAAGGATACAGAGGCTGTCGCTCTGAAACTTCGTCAAAAGCTTCTGAAAAGAAGGATAAGTAAGTTCCAGTTCAGGACAGGTGATAAGGCCGTTATCATCTTTCTGAAGCTGAAGGAACCTGTAGACAAACTGAGGCCTTGCATATCTCACGGCCTCAGCTATGGCACCGGAGACCAGCTTCTGCTGTTCCTCCGTCACTTTATTACTGTATCTCAGGTATTTAAGGGTCCTGGTCTCAAGATCCATCAGATCATCTTCTCGGTAAGCTTAACGCCGCCGATAACATGGTAGTGGGCGTGCATTACTGTCTGTCCGCCGTCGGGACCGCAGTTGTTGATAACGCGGAATCCGTTGTCCAGGCCTCTGATCTTTGCCACTTCATCAATGGCCTTGATGACCTCGCCCATATACTCCCTTCCCTCTTCTGAGGAAGCCATGTCCCTGATGTCGTCAAAATGTTTCTTGGGGACCACCAGCACATGGGTGGGAGCAGCAGGGTTTATATCATTGAAGCAATATACCTTATCGTTCTCATAGACCTTTGTGGAAGGGATATTGCCGGCAATTATCTCACAGAAAAGACACATAGTTAACACCTCACATATTTGATATCCGTATTTTACCATTACCCATCCTTTATGCAAAAAAAAGAGGCTGTCCGGAGACAGCCTCTTTTGATAATGCGATCAGTCACATCAAGGGTTTGTGCATACGCCGCTTGCGTTAAAGGTATATGACTTGCCGCTGATGGTCTTGGTGGTACCACTGAGCATTACTCCGTTGGAATCGAAGTAATACCACTTACCTCCGACCTTCTGCCAGTTGTTGACCACAAGGGCACCGCTGGATGTAGCGTAATAGTACTTACCATTACTGTCCTTAGCCCAGTTGCTGCTGATCATGGCACCGCTGGTATTGAAGAAGTAGAACTTGTTGTCGATCTTGACCTTGCCGGTCTGCATTACTCCGGAAGTGTTGAAGTAATACCACTTCTTGGAGACCTGCTTCCAGCCGGATACCATCTTTCCTGAGGTCTCGAAGTAATAATACTTGTCGGAGATCTTCTGCCAGCCCTTAGCCATCTTACCGGAGGACAGGAAGTAATACTTGATATTATTCTCTGTGTACCAGCCGGTCTTCATAGCTCCGGAAGTATCGAAGAAGTAGTAGTCGGAACCGATCTTTGTCCAGCCTGTAGCGATGGCACCGGAACTCTTTGCATAGTACCACTTGCTGCTGACCTGGAACCAGCCGGTCTTCATTGCTCCGGAGGAAGGATCGAGATAATACTTTGTGCTTCCGTCTGTAAACCAGCCGGTCTTCATTGCTCCGCTGCTGTTGTCGAAGAAGTAATACTTCTTTCCGATCTTCTGCCAGCCGGTCTTCATGACGCCATTGCCGTCGAAGTAGTACCAGGAAGAGCCGATCTGCTTCCAGCCTGTTACTCTTGCGCCGTCATTGTCGGGATCAAGGTAATACTTGGCACCGTCGAGTGTCAGCCACTTTGTCTGCTTAACACCCTTGGTGTTGTAGTAATACCAGTTGCTGCCCTCCTGAGTCCAGCCTGAGACTACAGTAGTCTGGGTAATAGCTTCGAACAGGCGGACTGCATTAGCTGTTGATCCGTCGATGGGGATACCATAGAGCTCGAAGGTATATTCAGTAGAACTTGCAAGACCTGTGAACTGGCATGTGAGAGTATTCTTATCAACGATCACTGAGTCGACCTCATCTCCGTCCACCAGGACCTTGACAAGGTAGGATTCGATACTCTGGGAATCGGTCCACTGAAGAGTAACGGAATCGTTTGTGAATGTCTTGACACTGAATGCAGTAACAGGTGTAACCTCGCCTGTATATACATCTGTAGCAAGGTCAGTTACGAGCTGATTGGACGATGATGTTCCATATGTGATCTTATCAGAAGAACGGGAGACCTTGTTAGTTACAGCGTTTATGAGATTAGGACAATCGCTTACATCGAGATAAGCGATGCTGTTTCCGTTGATAACGACCTTCTTTATGTTGGAAGCATCAGAAAGATCGAGAGCCGTAAGCTGGTTGTTATTAAGTGTAAGTGTGTTAACAAGTGTACATCCTGAGATATCAAGATCTGAAAGATTCGTGTAGGTACATGTAAGTGATGTAAGAGCAGTACAATCAGAAAGATCCAGATTCTCAAGTGCATAAGCTGCAGTAGCAGAACCTGTGATAGATACTGTTGCGAGCTTTGTACAGCCGGAAAGGTTGAGCTCTGTAAGAGCAGTATTTCCGGCAACTACACTTGAATAAGTAAAAGCTGTAAGTGCTGTATCGCCGCTCAGGTCAAGGATCTCAAGGTTGTTATTCTTAAGGTCGATGGTCGCAAGAGCGGGAAGATCGTTTGCAAGGACGGTAGTCAGTCCGCAGTCGTATGCTTTCAGCGTCTTAAGGGACTTATTGTAACTAAGATCAAGGGTCACAAGAGGTGAATTGTTGAAACAGTTGAGAGTTATCAGCTGTGCACATTCTGATGTGACAAGGAGGTTGATCTGGTTGTCGTTACATGTAAGCGTCTGAAGCTTTGTACAGCCTGCAAGAGTGATGCCGGAAAGGCTGTTGTTGCTTGCGTTTACAGTGATAAGTTCACTGAGGTTCGTAAGGTCAAGAGTTCCGGTAAGGCTGTTGTTGTTACATGTAAGTGTCTGAAGCTTTGTACAGTCGGAAAGAGAAAGCGTGGTCAGTCTGTTATATTCACAGGTAAGTGACGTAAGAGCGACACATCCTCCGACATCGAGGGTCTCGAGAAGACCTACAGAGCTGCTGGTTCCCTTTACGTCGATCTTGGTAAGCTTAGCACAGCCGTTAAGATCGAGAGTAGTAAGCTTCTGTCCGGTACATACGATCTCAGTGATATTCTCGCACTGATTAGCCGTGATGCTCTGTACAAGGCCGTGTCCCGTGGATGATGAGAATGAAAGCTTCTTAAGTGAATTACATCCGGAGACATCGATGGTCTTGAGTGTAGGGATATTGTTGTAACTGAATGTATAAAGAGATGCATCTCCGCTGACATCCAGATCCTCGATCCTTGTATTACTGCAGTCAAGGGTATGAAGTCCCGTAAGGTCAGTACATACGATGGATGTAAGAGAAGAATTCTTGTTGCAGTACACATCTGTAAGGTATGAATTATTGGAAAGATCAAGGGAAGCGATGTTTGTCTCATTGACCTTCAGGACCTTAAGATTAGTATTGTTGATGAGGTTGATGGATGTAAGGGAAGTATCCCCTGACAGCGTCAGATTACCCAGTGCAGTAGCACCTGTAAGATCCAGGCTTGAAAGGTTCTGGTTATCAGAAAGATCCAGGGTAATAAGAGAGCTGCAGCCGGTTAAAGATACACTGGTGATCTTACCGCCCTTTGCAGTAAAGGAGGTAAGGTTAGTGCAGTTCGTAAGGTTCAGGGTCTTAAGTGATGTACTGTTAGTGGAAGCACTCCTCAAGCTGGTGCAGCCTGAAAGGTTAAGTGTCTCAAGGCTCGTATCCGGGTCGATGGTAAGGGTTCCGGTTGAGCCTCCCAGTGCCGAGCAGTTGGAGAGGTTCAGGTCCTTGATCTGGTTTCCGCCCACATTAAGCGTAGTAAGCATCGTGAGATTATCACATGTAATCGTAGTGATCTGGTTGTTGCTCAGATTAAGGTTAGCTATTGTCGCGAAGCTGGATGCATCAAATGTCGTAAGAGCATTGTTGGACAGATTGAGGGTCTTTATGAGCGTAAGCCCGTAAAGAGGTGATGCATCTGTGATGTTGTTGTTTGAAAGGACCAGGGTATTGAGAGCAGTAAAGTACTCAAGACCTGTAAGATCCGAGATGCTGAGTCCGCTCAGTTCAAGGGATACGAACTGGACAGGCTGCATGTAGTTGGCTATGCCGTTGTTCCTGTTCTCTGCAAATCTGGAGATCGCAGTCTTGAGCTGGGGATCAGGGAAGTTTGCAAGGGAAATAGCTACAAATGAAATGCTGTTTCCGCATTTGATGGTCTTAAGGTTCGGCATCAGACCGATAACATCATCAGGATTATCAGTATCCTGCTTTGACTTACCCTCCTCATCAACATAAGTGATGATGAGTTTCTCGCCCTTGGAATCTGCGTTCCCCTGGGTAAGATTAAGGACCTCCAGATATCTGAAATACTCAAGACCTGTAAAATCAGTTAAAGTGTCAGTAAATGTGAGAGTCTTTACATTCTCGAAGAGAGATGTGTCATCTGTCAGGAAATACTGGTTGTTTACGATCTCATTGACCTTGCTCCTGATGCTGGGATCCGGGAAGGAAGCAGTAGAAACAAGAGTATAGACGTCGGAGCCCTTAGTAACCTGACGGACACGGGATCCTGATGCTGTTTCATAATCAGGAAGAGCAGAGCCGCTGCCTACGATGAGCATATCCACCCTGCCGAAAGTGTTGAGGCAGGCATAGTCACCGGAGTTCATATTGACTCCTGAAAGATCCAGCTGGTTTACTACAGTTCCGGCTGCAAAGAATGCATTGGGATACTTATTAAGAACAAGTGACCTGATGCTGTCGTTGGGGAAGTTTGCCTTGGTGACAGCCACATAGGTCGTATCAAAAGCTACGATGGTCTGAAGGTTGTTCAGCTGGCCGATGATGTCGGCAGAGGGAAGCTTACCTTCGACAGCCAGGAAGTTGAGGTTCGTAAACAGCTCAAGTCCTGTGAAATCATTAACGTTGATGGATCCGCTAAGGATGAGGACTGTCGTAGCAACCTCATCAGCTGTAAGAGTATCGCCCTCCTGCTTCTCAAAGTAGCCGGCGATAGATGATCTCAGTGCAGCGTCCGGGAAGTTGGTGGAATTGATGACGACGGAACCTGCGGGAAGGATATCCTCTACTTCAGCGAGCTCGATATCTATATCCTCGATGATCTCGTCCTCCTCGATATCTGCATCCTCATCTGAAGCAAGATCGTCTTCTGTAAGAGTTACAGTGACAGTCTCGCCGTTCTCGTCGATATACTCAGCTGAGATAACGGGATCTGCATCTTCGATGACTTCCGCTTCTTCAGCCTCGTCAGCCTGTTCAGCAGGAGCAGCTTCAGCAGCTGTATCCTCATCAGAAGGGGTTTCCTCTTCAGAGACCTCTTCGATGGCAGGCTCGTCTGGAACCGATGCCGGATCATTTTCGTCAGCAAGTACGGTAAAGGGCACACTGCCTGCCACCATGCATGCCGCCGTGATCCAGGTCACTATCTTTTTAGATAACGGTTTCATATGACACCTCCAATATAAAATTTTTCATACATTTTGATTTTAACACGCATAAAAAAAGTGCTTTGTAATTTATTTGTAAACAAATTAAACCACAAGCACTTTTTGGTGTTATTTTTATATATTAGTCTGAAATATCAGATCTGTGTCTTAAGGACCTCACTTGCCTTTGCCAGGGCATCGCCGATCTTGGAGACATCCTTACCGCCGGCCTGGGCCATGTCGGGACGTCCTCCACCGCCGCCGCCTGCGACCTTAGCAGCCTCCCTGATGATATTACCTGCGTGGGCACCGGCCTTTACTGCACTCTCAGTAGCCATGGCTACGAAGAGCACTTTGTCGCCTGCTTCAGCTGCAAGGAATACAAATCCGTTTTCCAGCCTGTCCCTGATGCTGTCAGCCATATCGCGGAGAGAAGCGGCATCAGATGCATCAACCTTAGCGATGACAGCTGTTGTTCCATTTATATCCTCTGCGCTCTTCAGGATATCGTCAGCCATATTGCCTGCAGCGGCCTTCTGGATCTGGGCGATCTCCTTTTCGAGAGCCTTGACCTCAGCCACCAGGTTCTCGCTCTTCTTGAGGAGCTGGTCTTTGCCGACCTTGAGGGTGGAAGCGAGTTCGTCGATCTTCTCCCTGTCGCTCCTGGCCATGTCGTAGCATGCCTTACCTGTTACAGCCTCGATCCTTCTGATACCGGAAGCGATACCCTGCTCGGAAACGATCCTGAACTGGCCTGCCTGGGATGAATGCTTAAGGTGTGTACCACCGCAGAACTCGATGGAGAAAGGCTCTTCTGTATCGCCTACCGTTACTACCCTTACCTCCTCGCCGTACTTGTCGTCGAAGAATGCCATGGCGCCGAGATCTCTTGCCTCGTCCTGCTTCATGACGCGGGTGATGACAGGAAGGTCCTCAAGGATCTTCTCGTTAACGATCTTCTCGACCTCACTGATCTCCTCCTCTGTCATGGCGGAGAAGTGGGTAAAGTCGAACCTGAGCCTCTCAGGGTCTACATAGGAACCCTTCTGCTGTACGTGGTCGCCGAGAACGGAACGGAGTGCAGCCTGAAGGATATGTGTGGATGTATGGTTACGGCATGTAGCCATACGTCTTGCCTTATCGGTCTCGATCTTAACGGTCATGCCGGCCTTGACAGAACCTCTTGTGATCTCGATGGTGTGAAGATACTTGGAAGCCGTATCCTTATCTACTGAGATAACATCAGCCTCGAAGCTGTCGTTTGAGATCTTACCGCCGTCATTTACCTGACCACCCATGGTGGCATACATTACAGTCTTATCGAAGATGGCAACAGCCCTGTCTCCCTCAAAGACCTCATCCGCCATGTGAAGGGCGCCCTCATCATCTGCCTTGAGAAGGTAGAGGAGCTTAGCTTCGCACTCCAGGTTATCGTAGCCGTCGAAAACAGTAGCGGAGGTGTCAGCAAGGAGCTCATCGGGAAGCTTGTTGCCGCCCCATGCAGTATTGGATACGTTCTCCTTTGTAGCCTTTCTGGCTCTGTCCTTCTGCTCCTTCATGGCAGCCTTGAAGCCTTCCTCGTCTACGGAAAGGCCGCTGTCCTGGGCGATCTCCTTTGTGAGATCGAGAGGGAATCCGTATGTATCGTGGAGCTTGAAGGCATCCTCACCGGAAAGCTCTGTCTTTCCTGCTGCCTTAGCCTCGTCGATCATATCTGAAAGGATCTTTGTTCCGGCCTCAACAGTCCTGAGGAAATCATCCTCCTCCTTGTTGATGACCGTCATGATCATTGTGTACTTGGATGTGAGCTCGGGATAAGCATCCTTGTTCTGGTCGATGACCACCTCAGCGATATCAGCCAGGAACTTGCCCTGGATACCCAGGAGCTTTCCGAACCTTGCAGCTCTTCTCATGAGCCTTCTAAGGACATATCCGGCACCTGCGTTACTGGGAAGGACACCGTCGGAGATCATCATGGTGGAGGATCTCATATGGTCCGTGATGACCCTGATGGCAACATCGTCCTTTGCGTTGGCGCCATATGTCTTGCCAGCCTTTTCGCAGACTGTATCAAGGATCTTTCTTACAGTGTCGACCTCAAAGAGGTTATCAACGCCCTGCATTACGCAGGCAAATCGCTCAAGTCCTCCGCCTGTATCGATATTCTTCTGTGCAAGAGGAAGATATGATCCGTCCTCCTGTCTGTCGAACTGTGAGAATACGAGGTTCCAGATCTCAACGAACCTGTCGCACTCGCAGCCGGGCTTACAGTCGGGCTTACCGCAGCCCTTCTCGATGCCTCTGTCGTAGTAGATCTCGGAGCAGGGGCCGCAGGGACCTGTACCGTGCTCCCAGAAATTATCCTCTTTGCCGAGCCTTGTGATCCTCTCGGCAGGGATACCGATCTTTTTGTTCCAGATCTCGAAGGCTTCGTCGTCCTCAACATAAACAGAGGGATAGAGGAGTTCGGGATCCATCTCAAGATCCTTGGTCAGGAATTCCCATGCCCAGGGGATGACCTCCTCCTTAAAGTAGTCTCCGAAGGAAAAGTTACCCAGCATCTCGAAATATGTTCCGTGTCTTGCCGTATGTCCGACATTTTCGATATCGGGAGTACGGATGCACTTCTGGCATGTGGTAACTCTTCTGCAGGGAGGTGTCTCCGCGCCCGTGAAGTAGGGCTTAAGAGGCGTCATGCCTGCGTTTATAAGAAGGATGGAAGGATCGTTCTTCGGAACGAGGGAGAACGAAGGCATCCTCAGATGTCCCTTTGATTCGAAAAAGGACAGATATCTTTCTCTGATCTCATTTAATCCAAGCGGCTGCATAATACTGGTCACTCCTTATTTTTTAACTGAAAGATTATAAAACTATTTACGGCTTTATGCAATTATCAGGCAAGGCCGTCCAGTGCTTTTTTGAGGTATCCGGCAAACTTTTCCTTTACCTCGCTGTCGTCTATGGTGACCTCGAGTCCATCAAAGGTGGACAGCATAAAGAGCTTCGTAAACAGAGTGGGAACAAGGCCCGCCTCGATCATGAACTTCAGCTCCCCGCTCTCGGTACGGTCGCTGAGGAACCTCTTCGTCTTGACGTCGTCGGCAAAAGCATTGTAGGCGCGGAGGATGGTCTTCTCATCATCTGACTTGAAGCTGATGGTGATGATCCTGCTGTCGCTGGAGGAGAAGGCGTCGATGGAATTGGCCAGGTAGTTCTTCAGGATCTTATCCCTGTCCTTCCCAAGATCAACATAATGGGACTTTCCCTCGATGCCGTGACCCTTGATCCTGTCTACCCTGTATCTCCTGATGGAGGATATGACATCCTTTGTCTTCTTATACTCATCATTATCGATGGCAATGAGGTAATAGCAGGAATTCTCCCAGTCAAGAGCGATGGGGGACGTGTACTTTTCTGATGCGGACCTTATGGCATCGGCGATGACATATCCGTACTCAAGCCTCAGGACCATCTTGTCCTTTATGCAGGTCCTTATATTGTTGAGGATGAACTGCGTCTTCCTGTTCACCTTATAGTCGTGGGAGACCAGGGATCTGTATCCGTCGGAGAAATAAGAGGGATACATCTTCTCGATCTTCTCGCAAAGGCCGCTGGAGGTGAAGGGCGTGGTCCTGATGGCATCCACGATGAGCCTTGCCTCATCCAGGGAAAGCTCGTTGGAAAGCTCGGATCTCATGTACTTATTACCCTCCAGGGTGATCCACTTCTCCCCCGGGTCAACATGTCCCGTGAGCTCCATGAATTCATTTATCCTGTCGATATCCGAATAAACGGACTTACGCTCGAACTGGTATCCCGTCCTGTTCTCGAGATAGGACAGGATCTCTTTCATGGTAACGCCGTTCTCATAGTCGTATGCATTAAGATGCGTAAGGAAATAATCGTAAAGGAGCAGTACCTTGTGCTTTGACTTTTCCGAATTTGCCATGTTCGTTCCCCCTTTAAAGACTGTATTATTAACAGTACACCAAAAGAGCACCTACTTTGCAAGGAAAAAGTTAGGAAACGGGCATCCTTCCGGACACCCGTCTCCTGTAAACACCGATCCGTTCATGATGAGGCTTCAAGCCTTACATATAAGCGCCCTCGTAAGCCTCTGCGATCTTGCTCCTCATGGTCTTGAGGGAGGACTTGTACATCTTGTGCATCCTGAAGGTCTGGATCCTCACCGTCTCGGTAAGGTCGTTGACGATACCGATGTTTTCGATGAGTTTCAGATACTCGATGATCCTTCCTGAAGAATAGAAGCCGTCCTCGATATATCTTACGAAGCGGTCCCTTCCCATGGACCAGGATGCCAGGGTGGCTGCAAGATAGATGCTCATGGCGTCCTTGAACATCATATCTGACAGGGTGGCATGACCCTTGCCCTTGAGGGATGCGCAGTAGACATACATATTCCTGATGTAGTCCATGGCAAACTGGCCGGCGTCGAACTTGCCCTTCTCCTCTGTCTGTCCCTCACCGGAACTCTCATCAGTCTCATTCTGCTCCCCGCTGTCTTCTGCGGCCTTTTTCTCATCTTCCGCTTCCTCGAGTTCATCCACGATGCTCTTTTCCTCTTTTGCCTCCTTTTCCTCAGGGCTGAATTCCTCAGTGATCCCGGGGAAAGTGTTGTCTGTCTTTTCCTTCTGCATTTCTTTTTCTCCTTTCGGTCTTATTTCGTCTGTCGGTACCCCCATCTTACCTGCTGTCAAGACATTTTTTGCACCAAATCCGTTACAATCCGTTACAAACCGTGTCGAAAATCAAATAACCCTGTGATACAATAGTTCATGCTTTTTATATTAAATAATGACTTTTCTTAAGGAGAACGTCTCGTATGAAGATCTTTTCAGACATCGCCATTTCAGCAGCAGACATAATGCTTCCCGCAGAGGGAACAGACCTGAGCAAATGGGCAGTCATCGCATGTGATCAGTACACATCAGAACCCGAATACTGGAAAAACGTAGAGGAATATGTAGGGGATGCTCCCTCTGCCCTCAAGATAGTACTTCCCGAAGTCTATCTCACTGATAAGGAGAAGAGCGAAAAGAAGCTCTCTGAGATCTCCGTCAATATCGACAGTTATCTGAACGGCGGTATCTGGGCCGCACCCTTCGAAGGCTTTACGGTCATCGACAGAAAGACCCCGGTACACCCTTCACGAAAAGGCCTGGTTGCAGCAGTAGACCTTGAGGGCTACAGCTACGAACCCGGAAATACAGCTCTTATCAGAGCCACCGAGGGAACGGTCCTCAGCAGGATCCCTCCCAGGGTAAAGATCAGACAGAATGCAAAGGTGGAGCTTCCCCATGTCATGCTCCTTATCGACGATCCTGAAGATACGGTCATCGGAAGCGCATGGGATAAGGCAGAAGCTAGCGGAAGAGCTCCCGTATATGATACGGATCTTATGCTGGGTGCAGGCCACGTAAAGGGATATGCCATCGAAGGCACCTCCTCCGAGGCAGAAGCAGTAGTCTCCGCTCTCAGGACACTCCTTTCAAAGACAGCATCAGGAATGCTCTTTGCAGTAGGCGACGGAAACCACTCCCTGGCTTCTGCTAAGGCACACTGGGACAACATAAAGAAGGACCTCTCCGATGAGGAGAAGCTCACACATCCCGCAAGATACGCTCTTACCGAGATCGTGAACATCCACGACAAGGGTCTTGATTTCGAGCCCATCCACAGGGTCGTATTCGGACTTACAAAGGATGAGTTCATCAGCAAGGCAAAGGAATACTTCAAGGATGCCGGCTTGACCATCGGATCCTCCGAAGGCCAGTCCTTCACCATTGTTTCCGAGGGGGAAGAGGATGTCACCATTTCCCTTTCCAACCCTCCCCACTCCCTGAGCGTAGGTTCAGTACAGATGTTCCTGGACTCCATCGGGGCTGACACTGATTATATCCACGGCGAGGATTCCGTAAGAAAGCTCGCCACTAAGGGCAATATGGGAATACTCCTTCCCGACATCAGCAAGGATGCGTTTTTCGA
>CACXGG010000208.1 GCA_902767145.1 Oscillospiraceae bacterium
ATGTCTGGGGAGCGTAAAAATCAGGTCCCGTCTCTATGGGGAAAAAAGGCTCCTCCTCATTGTCAAAGATAAACCTTTCTCCGTCAAAATCCCCGGTGGCAAAACACACCCTGTGGGGAAGGGATCTTATGGAGGAGAACATGAGAACATACCTGTCCTCGAGAGGGAAAAGATCCGGGCACTCGATACAGCTTCCGAAGGCGGCATCAGATAAGATCTCGCCCACATAATCCCAGCTTATGAGGTCATCAGACTTAAAGAGCAGTATCTTTCCTATATTATGGATACCTGCTCCCACCACCATCCTGTAGCTTCCTTCATATTCAAAGACCTTGGGGTCCCTGAAATCCGTATTATCCCCCAGGGGAGACTCCTTTATTATGGGATTGCCTTCATACTTTATGAACGTTTCTCCGTCGTCACTGAAGGCCATGGACTGGGTCTGGCCAAGCTCCTCGGATACTGAAGTATAGAAAAGGTAGAGCCTTCCGTCCTTTACGATGGCAGAGCCCGAAAAGCACCCGCCGCTGTTTTCGTACTCCTGATCAGGGAAAAGGGCTATCTCCTTTTCCTCCCAGTGAAGAAGGTCGGTACTTACGGCATGGCCCCAGTGCATCTGTCCCCATCTTGGGGCATAGGGGTAATGCTGGAAGAAAGCGTGATACTTTCCCTTAAACCAGACAAGTCCGTTGGGATCGTTCATCCAACCCGTCTTATTCTTAAAATGCCAGTACAATCCTCTTCTCCTTTTCCTATGAAAAAAGTGCCGCCATAAAAGGCGGCACTTTGATAAGTTCTATCTATTGGTCTCAGGCTGCGTCTGCTGCTGCAGCATCCTCTGCCTGGGTCTCACCTGACTCGGCTCCGTCAACCACCTGGGCCTCACCGCTTATTACATCATCGGAGCTGGAAGCATTGCTTGCTGCGCCTACTGTGAACGTTACAGGGATGGATCCGTCAAGTACACCTAAAGGAGGAAGAAGGAGCTCATCTCCTGAAGAAGGTGAATATGTAGCGGGATCAAGTCCGTTGTAGTTGATGATGATGTCGATCCTGGGATCGGACTCGTTGGCGATATCATCGATACCGTAAGCCTGGTTGAAGAGATCCCACCATGTTCTGTAACCGATATAGTCGGAGAAGCAGAACTTTCCGATAGGAGCGGAAGGATCGCCTGTAGCACCTGCATCGGGAGTAACGGCATCTGTGTGCTCAGGTACAGACTCATCAGCCTCCCTGCTCTCGCCGCTCTCATCGATATCCTCACTTACATCAGAAGCACTTACTTCTGTCTGGTCCTCAGCATCCTCGTTCTTTCCGCAGGATCTTACGATGGCGGATACGAGTACGATGAGTACTATAAGGCAGATGAGTACAAATGCCAGGAAGATATAACCGTTACGGTTGAGCTTGGGCATCCTTCTGACAGGACCCTTTCCGCCTGCACCGTTTCCTGAAGCCGGACGGGGACGTCCTGCTCCGCCGGGTCTTCCCTGCTGGCCTGAAGGTCTGTTGCCGTAAGGTGTCTGTGATGCCCCTCTCTGAACGCCTGAATCGTAATTATATGGCACGTTAGCTGCACCTCCGCTTGTTGCTGCCGCCTGGGACGGAACATCTACGGGTTCCGCGGGCGTTGAATACATATCGTCATCTATTCCCAATATCGCATTGATCCAGTCACTGTCAGAGGAAGCGGGGGCCTCGGGTGCTGCAGCCTGATCTGCATATCCGCCCTGGTAGCTTCCTGCCTGGTAACCGTATGTGTCTGCTGCTGCCTGATATCCCTCAGGTTCTGCATAGGCATTGCCCTCTGTTCCGAAGGACTGGTAGGGAGCCTGTGAATATGCGCTCTGATCAGGAGCATACTGCTGGGGTTCGGGCTCAGCCATATTCTCGTTCTCAACATACTGTCCGTAGGAATATACATCCTGTGCAGGAGTATTGATGGGCTCATCGGAGTTGACTGCTGCAACGGGAGTATCGAATGTGTTTCCGTCGTAGACAGGCATATCCGGGATATCTTCCTTCTCAGGTGTGGCGGGCTTCTCTTCAGAAACAGTCTCAACGGCTGTCTCGAAAGGAAGTTCGATATTCTCTTCTGCCTCTTCTGCCTCTTCTGCCTTCTCTTCCTTCTTCTCCTCTTCAGGGATCTTGGAAGTATCAGGGAAGTCTATAGCCAGCTTATCCTCTTCGGCAAGCTCGGGCTTTTCTGTCTCGATCTTGAAATCGGGTACGGGGATGCCTTCCTCTTCAGAAGCCTTCTTGAGCTCTTCCTCGGAAGGAGGTGTGCTGCTTCCGTCATCTCCGAATACGAGAGGAGAAGCATTTACCATTTCCTCAGAGCTTCCCATGCTGTAGGGATTGAACTCATCCTCAGAAGACTTCTCGAGTTCCTGGGGATTAAATGAGATGGTCTCATTGCCGGGGGCAAATACGATCTCATCGGACTTTCCGCCCGCTGTCTCATCAGGCTTGCTGTCGGGTGTAATACTGTTGGTGTCCACTTCCGGTGTCTCCTTAACATCTTTGCCGAGCTCACGCAGGGCGGCCTCTATGATCCCGTCCTTAGCCGTCTCATTTCCGCCTTCGGGCTTCGAAGCAGCTAAAGAGCTAAGTACATCAGCATTGAGTGTATCGATGGGCTTTGTCTTGGCATCATCGTCTTCTTCGGGAGCCTGGAACTCTACGGAAGAGATGGTCTTCATCTCAGGCTCGGCATCGGCAGCAGGTTCGCCGCTGATCTCGAAGGGATTGACTGCATTAACGACAAAAGGCGAAGGTGCGGCAGCAGATGCTTCGGCAACTCCCATAACTGCGGCAGACTCTGCGATCTGCTCCACAGTCTCGGAGGCATCCTTGGCTTCCTCACTGCTCTTCTTCATCTCTCCGAAAAGGTTCTTCATCATATCTTCCGCCGTTACATCAGGAGCTGTCTCCTTGCCCACTGAGGAATCGAAGAACTCGATGGAACTGTCACTCTGGGCAGGAGCCTCTTCTGCCTTGGGAGCATCGCCCTTATCCTCGCTGTCTCCGAATACCAGGTCGAGACCCGGGATAGGAGCTGCTGCAGCGGCATTGAGTCCGCTTGTAAATCCTGCATCAGCTATAGCCGCGGAAGCTGCTCCGACAACACCGCCCTCAAGAGTGGACTTGATGCTCATGTCGGAAGTATCCTCTTCCTTGTTCTTACGCTTAAATCCGAACAGTCCCTTCTTCTCGTCGGAAGTAACACTCTCTACGAAGGAGATGGAGAACTGCATGGGAACGTTGGGCATCCTTGCAGAAGCCTGTGTAATGATAACGCCGGCAGCATCGCACTGATCCTCAGCCTCCTGAAGGATGCGGAGCATCTCGCGCTGACCGAGGGCGTCGTAGATCTCTTTGTTGCAAAGGATGATGCAGTCATCGGGAACAAGTGTGAAGAAGTTGGACCAGAGGGCGTTAGCCGTCTTGGAAGAGCAGTAGTACATGAAGTCTCCTACCCTGTTTCCGTTGCTGTCGATGGGCTCCATGGGGATACCTGCATCCGTAAGGGGGAAGAGGGTATCGTCCCTGTAAAGGAAAGCCAGACCGCTTCCGATGGTCACAGCGAAAGCCTCTGCATCCCTGACGATAACGCCGGAGAAATAGGGGCTCCTGTCTTCTTCATCGGAAAGCTTCATCTTGCCTGTAACACCCACAGCTGTGGAAAGGAAACCTTCGATCATTCCGTCGATCTCCTTGCGGCCAAACTTGACCTCATTACATGTTCCGCGGAGCTGGGGCTCGTAGGGGGGCATCATGCCCGGTTCATACTCAGGGATTGAAGGATGGGCAAATACAGACAGGAAGAAGCCTCTCTCTTCCTTATCGATGGTGATATCAGCCTGTCTTGTCTCTCTTTTTCCGAATAACCTTCCGTCAATATAAAAAGCGTCTGTCAAATTCTGTGAGGGGAAATACTTCGCCGTCAAAGTACTTGCAAGGCGTGTTAATGTTGCCATGAAGTCATCCTCCATATATATATTCAATACTAATTATAGCACAACCTTTTTTGTTACAAACTTTTTTTGAGAAATTTCAAAACAAAAGTAAGAGCTGCATTTCTGCAGCTCTTACAAGGTCTGTTCTGTTATCATCCGAGCTCGGCTCTCATATGCTCTTCGATATTCTCGAAGGTACCGGGCTGGGCATTGAGATATGCGGTGAAGATCTCCTCATCCGTGGCATTGGGGAACTCCGACCTTATCTGCTCCATGGCATATCCTGTGTTGATGAATCCGCAGCCGTACTTGATGGCGTAGCAGGGATCGCTGACAAGAAGGTTATAAAGGTCCTGAACGTCAGATGCAGCGATGGTCATTCCGTAAACTTCGGAATAGAGATCTGCCACATCGTCGATGGTCCAGTTCTCATAGTTGATACCGATATCGCAGCGGGCCATGATGACCACGTTGAGCTCATTCTCCACCATGATCAGGTCTCTTCCGTCACTGGGCTCATCAAAATACTTATAAGAGTAGTTCTCAACATATGTTGCCCATCCTTCCGCATATGCCGTGGGCTCACAGACATACATGTAAGGGTGCTCACAGATGCTCCTGTGGTACAGGGACTGGAACATGTGTCCGGGATAACCCTCGTGTGCACAGGTGATACCGAAGTCATTATCAACATTTGAGTTGTTGGTGATGATCATGTTGGAATCGTAGTTATCGAGATGGAATCCCAGGTAAGCAGCAGGGCTGAAGCTGTCCTCAAATGCCTCGGGCACTTCCATAAGGAAGTAGTCGTGGTCGGGGATATCCGGGAAATCGTCCATGATAGCCGTTACGAGATAATCCAGGTTCTGCTGTGTATCACCCATGGAATATGTGTGATAGAGATATGTATCGATCCAGGAATAGTCTGTTCCGTTGGCAACAGTATCCATGGTATCTACGATGTAATCGAGATAGTTGTCGAGTCTTGTGATGGAATCCTCGATGCTGAGACGGCTGTTTGTCTGGTCCTCGAAAAGAGCTACGAAATAAGCATCGCCGCCCTCATAGGAAGACATACCCATATCGGAACCGTTAAATGACTCCAGTGCACGCATCCTCTCGGCACACTCCTCGAACTCGGGGAATACCACATCCTGCATTACGGAAAGGTGCTCATCGATAAGATCAGCCTTCTGCTGGTCTGTGATACCGGGGATATTGTCGAGCCTCTCCTCGAAGGTGTCATAAAGGAAGCAGTCAGGCTCCTGGTCAACAAGATCATCGAAGGTCTCTGCGATTGCCTCATAGACTTCGGGGGATGAAGCAAAACCGTAAACGGCTCTTCTCTCCTCGAATTCGCAGAGCTGGTCATAATATCTGTCGATATCTTCGCAGAGGGTGATATAGTTCTCTGCATCCTCCACGGTATCAAAAGAGATTACCGTAAGAAGGAAGAAGATATCGTTCTGGGGTCCCGTAAGGGGATTGAATGAAGACTCATAATAATCAAATGCCGTATATGAGAGCATATACTTTGACAGCTCGAGATCCCCCACGACTCTGTCATAGAAGATCCTGTCCTGATCGTCCAGGTTCTCGTAGTCGATGGAATAGAGCTTTTCCAGCTCACCGTCAACGAATTCCATATCCTCTGTATGATCATAGGTGATCTCACCCCAGGATACTTCATCCACTTCGATACCGTATGCAGAAGGATCCTCAAATGTGAGTTCAGCATCGATATAGTTGGATCCGATATATCTCTGAAGGATCTCAAGCTCCACCTCGTCCAGAAGGTCTGAAGCCTCCTGACCGGTTACATCACCGGGATCATGAGGGGGATGGATCTCATCTTCTGTGGGAACATGGTCCGGATATGTGAGATCAGGAAGATCGCCGAAATCGTAATCGGGTACATCACCGGGCTCGTCAGAAGGCTCGGTCTCCTCTGTCTCCTCTGTCTCCTCCGTCTCGTCGGGATCATCCTCATCCTCGTCATCGTCGTCGTCCGACTTGGAAAGCCAGCCGCCGTCATCGTCATCATCGTCGTCCTTTTCCCTTTCCTTCTTATCCTTGTGGTCGATATCGAAAAGGCTCTCGATGGTCGAACAGGATGTGAGGGAGAACATCATGGCTGCTGTAAGGAACAGAGCCAGGAATTTAGCTGAATATCTTTTCATCTATCTATACCTCCAAACACACATATCTTGCCATAAACAGGATAATAAATCACCATAAGATGTTAAAGATTGGGTAAAGCAGGGGCGATTTCCGCAAAAATTCCGCAAAAAACGGCTCTTTTTTGCGGATTTTCCAAAATGAGTGCATCTGAAAAAGACAGATGATATACTCTCATTATGGCTAATAAGAAGACTACATTTTTCTGCAAGGAGTGCGGAACAGAGACCAGCGGATGGATGGGAAAATGCCCGGGATGCGGCATGTGGAACACCCTGGTGGACAGCGAGACCGTCACCGCCTCTCCCAAGCAGAAGACAGACAGATATTCCTGGACCGAGAGTTCCGAGACCGTAAGGCTCAAGGATGCGGGCAAGGAGGATTACCTCAGGGTCTCCTCCGGCATCAGCGAGCTGGACCTTCTCTTCGGAGGCGGCATCACCTCGGGTTCAGTTACCCTTGTAGGCGGAGAGCCGGGCATCGGAAAGTCCACCATCCTCCTGCAGCTGGCAGACTCATATAAGGATCCCGGAACAGTCCTCTATGTATCAGGCGAGGAATCCCCCGCCCAGATCAAGATGCGTGCCGACAGGCTGGGAATAGACAATGACAGGATCGTGATCTGTGCCCAGACCAACTTCGACAATATCGCAAAGGAGATCCTGGACATGCATCCCGTCCTCTGTATCGTGGATTCCATCCAGACCCTTTACTGCGAAAATGTCACCGGAACTCCGGGAAGCGTATCCCAGGCAAAGGAAGTGACCTCCGGTCTGGTACGTATAGCAAAGAGCAATTCCCTTCCCGTCATCGTGGTGGGCCATGTTACCAAGGAGGGATCCATCGCAGGTCCCAAGACCATAGAGCACATGGTGGACACGGTCCTTTATTTCGAAGGCGACAATACAGGCAACTACAGGATATTAAGATCCGTTAAGAACAGGTTTGGAAAGAGCAACGAGCTTGCCTTTTTCGAGATGAGGGAGTCAGGCCTCTGTGCAGTGGACAGCAGCTCTGCCCTCCTTGTCACCGGACGTCCCCAGATGTCCCCAGGATCATGCCTTACCTCCACCATGGAGGGAGGAAGGCCCCTTACCATTGAGATACAGGCCCTGGCCGCCGACACGGGATACGGCAATCCCCAGAGGATGACGTCAGGACCCGACAGGAACAGGGTCTCCATGCTCCTGGCAGTCACCGAGAAGATCTTTAAGCTGAACCTCGGTGTGAAGGACTGCTTCATAAATGTCATCGGAGGACTCCGGATCACTGACCCCGCCTGCGACCTTGCCATCGTATCGGCAGTCATCTCATCAGTCAGGGGCATCGCCGTAAGACCTAACACCCTGATCCTTGGAGAAGTGGGACTTACCGGAGAGCTGCGTCCCGTATCCGGGATCACCAAGAGGATCCACGAAGCGGAGAGGATCGGCATCACCAGGGTCATCCTTCCCGGCAGCTGCAAGGACAGCATCGCCTCGGATAAGGACAGGGGCAGATGTGAATATATCTTCGTAGACAATATCTCAGAAGCCAGCGACATGCTCTTCGCATAAGGAAGTACAGATATGGACAGATTATTTGTGATCATACCCGCTGCAGGAAGCGGCACCAGGATGGGAAAGAACAGCAACAAGCTGTTTATGGACATCGAAGGCAAGCCGGTCATTGAAAGGACCATTGAATGCTTTTCGGGAACTGACGCGGAGCTGGTCCTGGCAACCAACGAAGAGAATATGGAAGCACTTGAACAGCTCTCACAGGAGTATCCCTGTATCAGTAAAGTGGTATTAGGAGGTGCTTCCAGGACAGAGTCGGTCTATAAGGGTTTCCTTGCCCTGGAGGATCTTGGTGCCTTCGATACCGACATGGTCTTTATCCACGACGGTGCCAGATGCCTTCTCCCCTCCGAAGTGATAGACAACTGCATCGAAGGACTTAAGAAGAACGATGTCTGCGTGGCAGGCGTTGCTGCCAAGAATACCATCAAGACCATAAAGGACGGATATGTGGATCAGCTCCTGGACAGGTCTTCCCTGGTGGAGATCCAGACACCCCAGTGCTTCAGATACAGCATCCTCAGGGACAGCTATGCAAATGCCATGGAGAAGGGCATCGAAGCCACAGATGATACAGCTCTTTCCGAGGCTCTCGGCATCCCTACCCTGGTGGTGGAGGGCAGCTACAGGAACATCAAGATCACCACTCCCGAGGATATCCTTATGGCCTCGGCACTGTTAAACCCGAACAAATAAGTCTTTTTAAATTTGTTTAAATTTTCTTGAGCAGGCTTCTTGAACTCTGTGATACCATTTCATCATGGGGAGGTATGAGCTCAATGACAATAAAGAAGACTACTGTTATTTCCAAAAAAGGCACCAATAACATCAGCCGTATTTTCGTTATAATCAACTGCGCCGGCATGGGCGATGAGCTCCTTGCCGACCACAACGGAACAGTACCTCTCGAGAAGATGCTCAAGACTTTCCAGGAATTTGCAAATGTCCTGTTCATCCCCGGTGTCTCCCTTATGGGCATCATCGTAGCTGACAAGAAGGATATCTATCCCATCAGGAAGTTCGTTAAGAACAACAATATCATCTTCGTAGACGAAAAGAGGATCGTCATGGGCGGGAGGGACCGCATCGAATCCACCGCCAAGGGACTTGAGGAGCTGGACCATATGCCCTTCCCTCCCACTAAGCAGGACATCGTCTTTATCCACAGCGGAGCATATTATAACGTAGATAAGGAAACCCTCATCAGCTGCTTCAATAAGAGCGTCACATGTGATGTCTGTGCGGCAGCCATAATGGGAGATGCACCTTCAGCACCCGTTACAAAGCCTGCCGAAGCTCCCGTACAGGAAGCACCCCAGCAGCCCGTGGGCCGTCCCGGCGGATTCGGACGCCCCGGATCATCCACATATGTAAAGCCCATCGATACAGGTTTTACTCCCAGGTCTGCCCAGCCGGCTTTCAAAAGGAATGTGGTGGAGGCTGTTCCCAAGGCATCTCAGAATGTTTCAGAGGTATGCTATCCCCAGTGCTTCAGATATGAGATCCTTATGAATTCCTATGTTAAGGCAATCTCCAATAACATCACTGAAGACGACGATATCTCACTTTCTGCAAGATTAGGAAAGCGTGCCCTGTTTGCAGAGAGCACGCCCGTAAATACAAAAGCTATTAAGTGATCTTTCTCAGATAACAGGAACCCTGAAAGTCATGCAGGCAAATACCTGTATGCCTTCGCCTTTTCCAAAACCGGTAAGTCCCTCTCCCGTGGTGGCTGTTATTCCGATCCTCTTAGGATCCAGGGACAGAAGATCTGAAAGGTTATCCCTGATCTGGGGGATATGTTCCTTGAGCTTGGGCCTTAAGCATTCGATGGTAAGGGACAGGTGTGTGATCTTCGCATTTCCGAGATCTGAAAGAGCCTCATCAAGATAGACCCTGCTGTCAACGATACCCTTGCCCAGACAGAGCTCGTCTGCCTTGCCTCCCAGGATGTTTATCCCGGTGTAGCCGGAGATGGCATTTGTAACGGCATGAAGGATAACGTCGCCGTCACTGTTGGCAGATATCTTTCTGTCGAAGGGGATGGGACATCCGCCCAGCATGATGGAATTAAAGCCTTCCACTGTGCCTTCCTCGAATCTGTGGCTGTCCTGTCCGATGGTCATCAGGTATTCGTATTCCATATCATATCTCCTGTCATTCAAGTTTTGTCATATCCGGTGTATATCCGTTTTCGGAGATCCAGGAAACGACATCGTTTATTCCCCATGTCCCCCTGTTCTGTCCTTCAAAGGCGGCTACCTTGTTACCGCCTGATGATATCACAAATTCAGGTATTGCTTCGACTGCATAATATGTGACTATATCCCTCTGCTGCATGGAGTCCACGGCTACCACCAGGATCTGTCCGTCCAGTGTCTGGGCCAGATCCTCCACACCAGCAGTTATACCGCTGTGATCAGTTGCGGTGGAGGAATAGAAATACAGAAGCAGCGGCATCTCCTGCTGTGCGATGAGTGCATCCACATCTGTAACTTCCCTGTACTGGATGCCATAGGCTCCGTCCTCCCCTGCCACAGGCTCATAGACCATGGCACAGACAGGGCAGTCGTAGGAATACTTTCCCAGGCATTCGGTGTATGACTTCGTTGTCTCCTCCTTTTTACAGGAAGCGAAGCAGAAAAGAAGTGATACCAGAAGAAGCAGGGCTGTTATCCTTATGCGTGATCTCACAGTAAAGCCTCTATCTTCGCGATGGTATTTTCCAGGGATATGCCCTCTATATCCTCTGCCTTACCGCTGTCCACCAGGGCGGTGGCACTGCTGTCCAGAGGGAGCTTGTCCAGGATCTCAAGACCTGCCTTGGAAGCGGCTTCCGTAAGCTCGTCATCGTCACCGAAAAGAGAGATCTTTTCGTCGCAGTGGGGGCACTTGATATAACTCATATTCTCCACGAGTCCCAGGATACCCACGTTCATCATATTGGCCATGTTCCTGGCCTTGCTGACTATCATGGAAACAAGGTCCTGGGGAGTGGATACGAGTACGAGTCCGTCCACGGGGATGGACTGGAAGACTGTCAGGGGAACGTCACCTGTGCCCGGGGGCATATCGATAAGGAGAACGTCCAGCATGCCCCAGTCCACATCTGTCCAGAACTGCTTGACGAGGCCTGAGATAACAGGGCCTCTCCAGACAACGGGAGCTTCCTCGTCATCGAGAAGGAGATTAAGGCTGACTGCCTTGATGCCGCCCTTGGTAACTGCAGGGATTATCCTGTTCTCATCTGTTGCCACCAGCATCCCGTGAAGACCGAAGGACCTGGGGATGGAAGGGCCTGTTACATCGGCATCCATGATGCCTACCTTATATCCTTTTTTTGAAAGGGCAACGGCCAGCATGGATGAGACGAAGGACTTTCCGACTCCTCCCTTACCGCTGCATATACCGATAACCTTTTTGATCCCTTCGTTACCCTTGTTCCTCTTTTCCTTCTCAAGGGAAGGGCAGGAATCCTGTGACTTGCATCCGCTCTTGGACGGGCATGTTTCACATGCTGAAGACATATCTCTACCTCCTGTTATGATCAGAACCCGATAAGTTCCGCTTTTCCGTTTTCTATCATTATATATGAGGGCTTTGTTCCCTCCTTGGGGATCGAGGGTGATCCCGGGTTCATGAACCTTATGCCAGACTTTACCACATCCAGGGCCACATGGGTATGGCCGTAAAGGAAGATGTCCCCCTCGCCTATGAAAGGCGGGAGCTTTTCGGGGCTAAAGTGGTGGCCGTGGGTGGCAAAGATCACCTGTCCCTCATCCACCAGATATACATATTCCGCCATGATTGGGAATTCCAGGACCATCTGGTCCACTTCCGTATCACAGTTGCCCCTGACTGCCAGGATCTTATCCTTATATCCGTTCAGAAGTGCTATGACCTCCTTGGGGGCATAGTCCGAAGGAAGGTCGTTCCTGGGTCCGTGATAGAGTATATCTCCCAGGAGCAGGAGCTTATTGCACCCCAGTTCATCAAACTTATCCATCACCAACCTTGCGGCACCGATGGAGCCGTGGATGTCAGATGCTACCATTATCTTCATTTCTTTTCCTCTTTCTCTATATCATATGCGGCATCATAACTGTCGTCATAATGATCCTTCAGATATCTGATGGTCTCGTCATAATCGTCGCTCTTATTAGTCCTGATTATACTGATGAGTCGAAGCTCGGAAGCCTTGATCTTACCGAAGGTGGCGACGATCTTCTCGCCTGCGGCGTCACGGGTCTTGACGAAGGTCTTCTTACCGGAGGTCACATAGGATCCCAGAAGTTCCCTCTCCTCTGCCCTGTTCTTTCTGGCAAGTTCCTTTTCCTCTGCCCTGTGCTTTGTGTAGAGGTCGCGGAACTCATTATAGCTGGCAGTGGTGGTCTCCACTGCAGGAGTAGTCTTTGTGACGATGGTATCAACTGTTCCGTAGATCTGGGAACCGATCTTATCAGAGGCCTTCCTGAGGCCTCCGGAGATACTGGAGACAAATCTTACCTTCTTGTTGAACTCGAAGATGGAAGCCACGGATACGATGAGGTCCACGATGAGAAGAAGGGACAGGCAGATGACCACACCGGTCCTTACGGGCACCGGAGTATGGGATATGATCTCGTTTACCGTGGGGAAGAGAAGATACATTCCCAGGGAGCATGCGATACCCCAGTAGATGGCAAAACGCAGGCAGATAAAGCCCTTGAAGTTGTACTTATAGTCGGAATAATCCCACCATCTGAGATGGAAGATCCAGTAAAGGATCACACCTGCCAGGAGCTCCACGGTGGTGGCGATCATGGACGATCCGAAGAACAGCAGGGGGAAGTTGTCCATCATGGGCGCAAAGAACCATACAACGCCGTAAAATCCCAGTCCGTAGACAGGACAGTGGGGACCGTTGAGAAAACCCCTGTTTATGAACTTTCCTTCGGTGATACCGTAATAGATAACTTCAACTACCCAGCCTACAAAGCCGTAGATGAAGAACATGATCATGGAATCAATAAAGGGAAACGGAAGGATCATGCTCCCTCCTTGACTGACTTCATTATGTGATATCCGCCGGAGATCTCAAGTGTCTCGCAGTTGCCGAAGAGCTCTTCCAGCTTCTTAAAGGAGGAAGGAGCGCCCTGCTTTCTCTGGAGCACCACATAGATGGATGATCCGGGGAGCATATGTTCATATGCCTGATCGTAAAAAGCGAATACGGTCTTCTTGCCCGCCCTTACCGGAGGGTTGGTGATTACCACATCGAACTTCTCGTCTTCTCCCAGGGCGGAGAGCACATCGCTCTCCACGCATTTTCCGATCTTTACGCCGTTAAGGGATGCATTCTCCCTGCTCAGGGCCACCGCTCTCTTATTAACATCCGCCTGGGTGATCTCAAAGTTTACGAAGACAGATGCCATGACGATGCCCACTACGCCGTAGCCGCATCCCAGGTCCAGGACCTTTTCGCCTTTTCTGGCACCCCTGTCCTTGATATCCCTAATGACAGTCTCAAGGAGCACATCCGTACCCTTGTCGACCTCGGATCTGCTGAAGACATCGGTATCCGTAACGAAGCGGAAGTCCCTGCCGTACTGTCTGTATCCAATAGTCCTGCGGTCCGACCTGACCTCAGGATCGTTATCAAAATAATGCGCCATATATTTACATCATGGAACGGATACGGTCATTTATGGAGCAGATGGCCGCCGATCTGTGCCAGGGCATCTCAGGGCACTGGATAAGGCCATTCTCGATGGCATCCTTACAGCCCTTTATCTCCAGTGAATAACCGCTCAGTCCTTCGCGGTCCAGTTCCTCCACCAGAGCTCCCGTATCGTCATGAAGTTCTATCCTCTCGTAATTATTGATATTGAAGAGCTTGATATAACCCTTCTCGCCTACAATGGCTCCATCCCTGTCCGTAAGTGAGCTCATGGTAACGTAGCTGGATGAGATGGCACCGTCTCCCAAAGGCCCCAGGATATAAGTAACATCCCTGTCTATTCCGTTGGAGAGCTTTCTTGCATAAACGGACTTGGGCTCTATGTTCTCTCCCAGGATGCTCACTGCCAGGTGCGTGGTATAAACGCCCAGGTCAAGATATGCACCGCCTCCGAGAGCGGGATCTGTGAGCCTCTTTACGTTTTCGATGTTATATCCAAGGTTGGAGGAGATATATCTTACGGATCCTATCCTTCCATCCTTTATCCACTTGAGCATTGTCTTGTGAAGGGGCATGAACGCAGTCCACATGGCCTCACAGACAAATACGCCTCTGTTCTTAGCCTCAGTGAAGATGCTGTCTGCCTCCGCACGGCTCATGGTGAAGGGTTTTTCGATAAGGACGTTCTTGCCTGCCTTGATGCAGGTAAGTGCATTTTCGTAATGATATGTGTTGGGTGTTGCCACATAGACAAGGTCAAGCTCATCCATATAGGCAAATTCCTCATAGGATCCCACGGGCTTTGCCTTGGGGCAGTTTTTCTTTACAAAAGCCTTGGCCCTTTCAAGATCCCTGGAAGCCACCGCATAGACAGCAGCGCCCCGGAGTTCCTTTATTGCCTCAGCCATCTTGATGGCGATAGAACCGGTTCCGATGATACCAACGTTAAACATACTCTTCACCTTCTTTTTAAATAAACGCTACCCGTTAATCTTAATGCAATACTGTTAAAAGTGTCAATTGAGCTTTGTTTGGTCAGAAAGTAGAATCATTAATAAATAAGAAAAAAGAGGGTAAAGATGGGAAAGATATACGTTATCGGACATAAGAATCCTGACACTGATGCAGTAGTCTCCGCCATGGCCTATGCGGCACTTAGGAATGCCACGGGAGATCGGGAGTACGAAGCAGCCAGGATAGACCATGTTACCGACGAGACAAAGAGGATGCTCAGCAGGTTCGGCCTTCAGTCCCCTGTCAGGATCAAGGACGTAAGGACGCAGGTATCCGATATCGATTTCGATACGCCCCCTGCCCTGGAGCCCACGGTCACACTGGACCGCGCATGGAAGATCATGGATGAGCAGAAGACCACATCCATCCCCGTGGTAAATTCGGACGGAACACTTTACGGAACACTTTCTGCAGGAGATATCGCCACCTATAACATGAGCACCATCTCCGATCCCGAGGTTTCCGAACTTCCCATATTCAACCTTCTGGGCGTAATAGAGGGACGCATCCTCAACGACAGCAAGGCGACCGCCGATACCATCTCCGGAAGGATCGTCGTGGCTCTTCCCCAGAGCAGTGACTCCGTGCTTTTCGAGGGCAGCGGAAATATCGTCCTCTGCGGCGACCAGCCCGATGTGGTAAAGAAGGCCATCGAAAACAAGGTGAGCGCAATAATCCTCTGCGGCACTAACATAAGCGATACAGGTATATGGAAGGACACAGATACATGTGTTATCTACAGTCCCTTCGATGCCCTTAAGGTATCCAAGCTCATCTACCAGTCTGCCCCTATCTCAAGGGCATGTAAGAGAGGCGATATCGTATGCTTCCACCTCAAGGACTATATCGACGATGTAAGGGAGAAAGTCCTTAAGAGCAGGTTCAGGAGCTACCCTGTGCTGGACGGCGAAGATAAGGTAGTTGGAACCCTTTCCAGGTACCACCTCCTGCGCCCGCGAAAGAAGCAGCTGGTTCTTGTTGACCACAACGAGTCTGCCCAGGCTGTACCGGGTCTCGACCAGGCTGAGATCTTAGAGATAATCGACCACCACAGGCTTGCAGATATACAGACCGCACTTCCCATCAGCGTCAGGAACGAGCCCGTGGGAAGCACCACCACCATCGTGGCAGAGATGTATCAGGAGAATGGTGTCACACCTACTCCTCCCATGGCAGGCCTTATGGTCTCCGCCATCCTCTCAGATACGGTTATGTTCAAGTCACCCACCTGCACCAAGAAGGATATAGCCATGGCTGAAAGGCTCTCCCGCATCGCAGGTGTATCCATCGAGGACATCGGACACGAACTCTTCGATACCTCCTCCACCGACAGCAAGACCTGCGAGCAGCTCATGGGTGCCGACTTCAAGGAGTTCCATATCGCAGGCCAGACCCTGGGCGTCTCCCAGATCATATGCGTTGATTCCAAGAAGATGCTGGAGAGAAAGGCTGAATTCCTGGAAACAATGGAGACCATGAAAAAGAAGAACGGCTACGACATGATCATCCTCATGCTCACAGACGTTCTCATCGAAGGAACTGAACTACTTTATATAGGAAACGACGATACCATCAGGTTCGCCTTCAACAGTGAACCTAAGGACAACCAGCTCTTCCTTCCCAAGGTCATGTCCAGGAAGAAGCAGATCATTCCCATGCTCACCGCCCTCTGGGGTTAAGTGGCACAGGGGGACGTATCTCCAACTGGCACATTTTGGCACAGGGGGACACATCTCCTACAGAAACAACCCCCATGATTATACGCTCCCTGCGAAAGCCGGGAGCTTTTAAATCTGCACAAAAAAACAGAAGTGAAATAGTGCCGTTTGATTAGCACTCTCACCTTGACAGTGCTAATAAGAGGACTATAATCGTAGTCGAAAAAAGGAACGAAGATCAAATAACAGATCAAGACCTCCGCTCCGAATGATCGGAAAACATCAGTAAAGGAGATGATAATATGTTGTCCGGTATTTTTGGAGAAGATTTATTTGATGATTTTTGGGGGTTCCCTACACACGAACTTGCCAATATAGATAAGCATATCTATGGCAAGAACGCCAACCGCCTTATGAAGACCGATGTCCATGAGACAGAAAACGACTATGAGATCGAGATGGATCTTCCGGGCTTCAAGAAAGACCAGATCAACGTCAAGCTCGAAGACGGCTACATGACCATAAGTGCATCGAAGGCTCACGATGAAAAGAAGGAGAAGCACGGCAAGGTCATCCGTCAGGAGAGATATTCAGGTTCTATGCAAAGGAGCTTCTTTGTCGGCGAGCAGGTTAAGACAGAGGATGTTAAAGCCAGATTCGAAGACGGTGTCCTGAAGCTCTGCATCCCTAAGAAAGAGCTGAAAGCCTTACCTTCAAACAACACGATTGCCATTGAAGGTTAACGTCACATCTCTGAATTCAGACTAAATCGCGGTTTTCGTGATTTAGTCTGATCTTTTTCAGGAAGACCTCCTGCGAAAAACAACAAATGTCAGACTAAATCGCAATTCTTCGATTTTAGTCTGACATTTTTAGTCTGTCTGCAGTCGTTTTCCCCGCGAAAACCCTTTTCTCCCCCACAAAAACGCCTTTCCCGGGGGGCTAAATCACGTTTTTTCTGATTTAGTCTGACAAATCATTCTTTTAGCAACAGATAAAATACCTA
>CACXGG010000209.1 GCA_902767145.1 Oscillospiraceae bacterium
ATAATATTCCCGAAGGAACCCAGCCCGGCGATACATACACATTCCGCGGCAAGGGTATCCCCGACAAGCAGAACCCGAACATGAGGGGAGACCACACGGTAAAGTTCACCATCGAGATCCCCATAAGGCTCACAGAGGATCAGAAGTCAAAGCTCCGGCTCTTCGATTCCTCCCTCACCGAAAAGAACTACGCAAAGCGCAACAGTTTCTTCGAAAAGATAAAAGGCATATTCAGATAAATAAACCGGATCGTGAAATGGATCCCCAAAGTTGGACAAAGACTTTGGGGGTTCTTTTTTGGTGCTTTTCCCGAAAGTACGTTAAAAGTACGTTTCAGGGATGTCGCAGCGTACTTTTTTGGTACTTTTTCCGAAAGTACGTTAAAAGTACGTTTCAGGGGTGTCGCGGCGTACTTTTTTGGTACTTTTACGTTTTGCCCCGGCGCCGCCTGCGCGCTTCCTGCGAAAGTACATAAATAGACCTAATAATCGGACTAAATGGCATGTTTTGAAAAAAACTGAAAAAAAGACTTGATTATCGTAAACGGTAAGAGTATAGTCTGATGCTACACGGCACTTTTCAGACATCTGCCCGAGGGGGCAGATATTCCATCTTAAAAACAGATCTTTGGCAATTGCCTGACTTTGTCAGGTTAGGTTCTTTGCCCCTTTTTTGGGGAGAAAGAGAGGTTCTTATGGTCTTTAAGAATGGTGTCGGTCTTGCGGTAAGAGCAGGCTGATACGCGGGAAAATCCTTTCCTAAAGTACGAACAATTTAAACCCGGATGCATCAACATAAGTACGGAGGTGATGTGCCATGACTTATTTGCAGGCAGTTAGGAAGTATTGTGAGGAAAAGGACATAGAGATTGATGACGCAGACAGTCTCTATCAGTTTCTGAAGTTTCAGGACAGTATGGTCGATCACTTTATCGATCTTTACTACTCCACCGTGGAGGACGTCACGGAGATGATGGACAAGCTCCGCGAGCTGGGCTGTCCACCCGAATTCCTGGAACAGTTCAGATACATCAAATAACAGAAAAAAACGGATCGGCCCTGTGGCCGGTCCGTTTTGTTTTTTCTTTTTCGTGATCGTCAGAAGAAAAGAGTATTTAGTACTGTGTAGTCTTCGTCCTGCTTTTGCTGGCTCAGGGAATATCTGATCCTCTGAAGATCCTTGGCTGTATATTCCAGGAAGAGCCTCTTGCTGCACTCGGGACAGCGGTCCATGGGAGCGCTGTAGATAAGATCACATCTATCGCAGAATTTGTAGTAAGTCTTTGTTGTTCTTTTCATTGTACCAACCTCCTGTATCTATCCCTTACACCCAAGATGATAGATGAAGACTTTAAATCTATCGTCAATGGTATTTAAAGAAATCATTAAGAAACAGGGGTATAATAGTGGCAGTTATTTTAAGGGAGGATATTACCATGAAAAAGATGGTCTCGATACTTCTGGCCTCATGTATGCTCTTTACTGCAGTTTCCTGCAGCGGTGACAGAAGGTCCCGCAGGGATGACCGTGAGGAAGAAGAGGAAGAAGAGGAAGAGGAGGAAGAAGAGAAGGAGACGGAAGGAACCACGGAAGTCACTGATGTTCCTGAGACTTCTGAAACTGAAGCCGAACCTGCGGAGACATCAGCCCCTACGCCTACATCGACTCCTGAACCTGAGCCGATCGGTGAACTGTCCGATTATATATCTGATATAAGCGAGGAGTATTCTTATCTTTCTGAGGATGGTATGTATCACGTTCCATATCTCCTTATAGACAACAACGATGCTGAAAATGTCAATGAGTATATAGAAGAAGACCTCTATGGGATCGAATCTGATATAGAGGAATATGGTTATTCTTATATTTGGAAGACCAAGTATATCGCTTTCCTTTCTGAGGACGGGATATTAAGCCTTGTTTTCGTTATGTGTGGCGAGACGGATGATGACTATTATGAAGTCTATAATTTCGATGTGTATACCGGCGAAGAGATTACCGATGAAGAATTGGTTGAGCTCTTCGGGATCGATGATATATATGATGTATTCAGGGAGGCGCTTCAGAACTACTACAATAAAAACCTCGAGGGGATCGTTGAGGTGGATAACTATGAGGCGGTGACATACCCTGAAGGATTTGATTATTTTGCAGAAGTGGTTTCTGATACGTTCTACAGTGATTCTTACCTTGAAGATGTCCAGATCGGGGTCAATGATGAGGGTGAACTATTCTTCGTATCATATGCTGCGTCCTTGGGCGGAGCAGATTCCTATGTTCAGATGTATGATCTTGACGGTAACAGCTACTACAACGATGAAAGATGGAATTCTGCAGGCTGATGACCATGATGTCCGGAGGTTTTCTCCGTGTATCTTATGATCTGTTGGAATGTTGAGAATAAATGATCAGAAAAACGGTAAGTATACTATTGATGATATGCATGGTCTTTTCCCTGGCTTCCTGTAAGGGCGGAGAAAAGTATACATATGGGGTATTCCTCGGAGCTGATCCTGAGGATATGGATGAGTTCTCCCCCTATGAGACGGTAGTCATCGATGCACAGTATTACAGTAAGTCTGAGATAAGTGAGCTTAAAGATGATGGACATACTGTCTACAGCTATATAAATCTCGGATCTGTCGAGGAGTTCCGTGACTATTTTGACGATTATGATTATCTTACCTTAGGTGTCTACGAGAACTGGGAGGACGAAAGATGGGTGGATGTATCTGACCCCTCATGGCAGACCTTTATCCTGGGGATCGCTGAAGACCTTGTGGATAAAGGCGTTGACGGCCTTTTCGTGGATAATGTGGATGTTTATTATAACTATCCCACTGATGAGATATTTGATGGAGTTGCATCTATACTTAAGTCCTTCCAGGATATGGATACATACGTATCTATCAATGGGGGAGACTGTTTCATGACGGAATATGCCTCCAGATACGGGAATATGAAAGATGTGGCAGATGCCATCAACCAGGAGACTGTATTCAGCTGTATTGACTGGGATGATGATACCTTCGGGACCAATCTCACTTCTGAACAGAGATATTTCCGTGAATATGTGGAGCTGGCATCTTCCTACGGCCTTGATATCTATCTTCTTGAGTATACGACGGATGAGGAGCTTATAGAGCAGATAGATATCTACTGCTCACGAATGCAATATGTCTATTATGCCTCTGATTCCCTGGATCTGGTGACCCCGGGACAGGCTATCGGATCCCAGAAGATATAGGGCTATTAATGGGACTTGCTTCGCTTGACTTTTTTTCCTTCTGAGAAGAGAATTTTAGTAGAAGTCTTTATTGGAGGAGTCCTGTTATGAGAGAGTTTAAACCCGGTACCATCGTAAAGCATTTTAAGCGTGAACTTGAGAACGAAGGGGACATGTATCTCTATGAGATCGTTGGACCTGCACACCACTCTGAGACAGGTGAGACGCTCATGGTATACAGGGCTCTTTACGGGGAGAAGAAGATGTGCGCCAGGCCCATTGAGATGTTCATGAGCGAGGTGGATCACGAGAAGTATCCGGACATCAAGCAGAAGTACAGGTTCGAAGAAGTATAAGAGGTGTCATTATGCAGGAGATAAAATGCCCCAGCTGCGGCAAGGTATTCCAGGTAGATGAATCAGGTTATTCACAGATAGTCTCACAGGTCCGTGACCATGAGTTCCATGCAGAGCTGGAAAGACGCGAAAAGGAACTGGAAGAGAAGAAGGAGAGCGACCTTCAGATAGTTCGGATGCAGCAGGAGAAGGAGAATGAATCAGCCCTTCTTCAGAAGGACCGCGAGATAGCTGAGCTTAAGAGCCAACTGGAAAGACTCGCTGCCGAGAATAAGGTGGAAGTAACAAACCTCAAGTCCAGGATCGACGGCTTTGAGAATGAGAAGAAACTTGCTGTTTCAGAGGCTGTCTCCAAGAAGGATCTGGAGATCGCCGGCAAGGTGAATGAGCTCACTGTACTTCAGGGTAAGATGGACAGCCAGACTGCCCAGTTGGAACTGGAGAAGAAGGCCCTTAAGGAGTCTTATGAGCAGACCATCAAGCTCAAGGATGAGGAGATAGAGAGGGTCAAGGACTTCAAGTCAAAGCAGTCCACAAAGATGGTGGGTGAGAGCCTTGAGCAGCACTGCCAGAATGAGTTCAACAAGCTTCGTATGACCGCATTTCCAAATGCTTATTTTGAGAAGGATAATGATGCCAAGTCCGGAAGTAAGGGCGACTTTATCTTCAGGGAAGCTTCCTCTGACGGAGTGGAGTTCATATCCATCATGTTCGAGATGAAGAACGAGATGGATACCACTGCCAGCAAGCACAAGAATGAGGACTTTTTCAAGGAGCTTGATAAGGACAGAAAAGAGAAGGGATGCGAATATGCTGTTCTCGTATCCATGCTGGAGGCAGATAACGATTACTACAATACGGGTATTGTGGATGTTTCCTACAAGTACGAGAAGATGTATGTCATTCGTCCCCAGATGTTCATTCCCATGATCACCCTTCTGCGTAACGCAGCTCTTAATTCCCTCAGGTATCAGAGGGAACTGTCAGTGGTCAGGAGCCAGCAGGTGGATATCGAGAACTTCGAAACTAATATGAATAACTTCAAGGAGGCATTCGGAAGGAATTACCGTCTTGCCAGCGAGAAGTTCCAGAAGGCCATCGATGAGATCGACAAGAGTATGGATCATCTTCAGAAGATAAAGGATGCGCTCCTTTCTTCCCAGAACAACCTGCGCCTGGCAAATGACAAGGCAGAGGATCTTTCCATCAAGAAGCTCACGAAGAATGCCCCTTCAGTAAGGGCCATGTTCGATGAGCAGAAGAAGGAGGAGTGATCACTCCTCGTTTCCGTATTCGAACTCGTCTATAAACTCGTAGGTGAGACCCGGGTTGCTGACGGAGCTGTCTTCCACCACCTTTTCGAAGATGGTATAGAATTCCTCTGTTCCGTCTATTCCGTAGAACTGAAGATGGACATCGTTAAGTGATGTGAGTACATCGTGAAGGGCGTCGAAGTTATTGCCGTATTCATCCGGCAGGTCCAGTGCGGATCTTATGGCTTCGTGGAGTCCTTCTCTTGTATTTATTCCCGAAAGATCTATCGTTATGGTCTTAGTCATGCTGTACCTCATTCCTCACCGTAAAGAAGGGTGAAACTTGCATAGTGGTCGTCTGTGTAGTAGATGGTGGAGCAGTCTTCCGTGTAGATGATCCTCTTGGCTCCGCGGCTGTCTGCTCCCAGTGTGTCTATGTCGCATTCGCGGTATTCGCCGTCGGGAAGGAGTCCCTCGTAGTTTCCGAAGTAGTCTCCGCCTATGCACATGCCGGGGGCGTAGGGCTCAAGGGAACCGCCTTCCCATCCCAGGTCCCTGGCTTCGTTCTTTGTGATGAAGTTCTGGGGAAGACATCCGTAGGTGTAGATATAAAGGGAGACGTCTTCCATCGTTGTATAGGATCCGTTTTCGTCGATGAGTGCCTGAGTCGTTGTTTCAGGTTCTGTCTCTGCTACTGTTTCTGACTGAGTGGCGGGAGCTTCGGTCTCTTCTACTGCTTCAGTTGTCTCCGCTGCCTCTGTGGTCTCTTCTGTTACTTTGGCTTCCGCTCTCTGTGAATCGTAGCTTTCGGTATCGAGTTCGTATGATGAATATGCACAGCCTGAAAGAAGGAAGGCTGCCATAAGTATTATCGCTAAAAGTCTTTTTCGCATGGAAGTGTCCTTTCCGTTTTTTGTTTAATTTTAGGATTTTTGTCCTTGAAGTGCAATCAATGGTAGAATAGTTTTCGAAAAAAGAAGTAGCGGAGGGATACCATGCAGTGGGTGGAGATAAAGATAGTAACTACGGAAGATGCTTCTGATGCCATATGCGAGATGCTGGCACAGGTAGGTGCTGACGGCATTGCAGTAAGCGACCCCTTTGAGATCGCCAGGATAATCGAGGATCCTGATTCCCTGGCATATGCAGACGAGGGATATATAGAGTCCCTGGGAACCGACGTCACCATAAAGGCTTATTTTGCAGAGTTCGATGACGGCATAAGGCTGGGTCCCAAGAGCGAGGAGTATGTTGATCCCAACGGCGTGGGTATGATCTACGGAAATCTCTCCGACAAGACCATGTCCGTGGAGGATGCCATGGCATTTGTTAAGGCAAGGCTGGAGTCCATAGGTGAGTTCCTGCCCCTGGGCAAGGGCTTTGACGGCTGGAGATATGTGCAGGACAAGGACTGGGAGAATGAGTGGAAGAAGGATTATAAGTCCTTCAGGATCTCTGAACGTGTGGTGATCTGTCCCACCTGGGAGGAATATGAGGAAGTCCCCGGCGATGTGGTTGTAAGGCTTGACCCGGGATCCGCCTTCGGTACCGGTACTCATGAGACCACATCCATGTGCGCAAAGCTCCTGGATAAGGAAGTGAGGTCCGATGATTCTGTCCTGGATCTGGGAACAGGATCTGGAATACTTGCCATAATCTGCAGCAAGCTGGGAGCTCAGTCCGTTGAGGCAGTGGATATCGACCGCCTGGCTGTGGATGTGGCAGTGGAGAACTGCAGGGAGAACGGATGTCCCGATATCGACTGCTATACAGGAGAACTTAAGTCCGTTAAGGGTGATTCCTATACTCTCATCGTGGCAAATATCATCGCAGACATAATAGCGGCCATCGCTCCGGACGTTCCTTCAAGGCTCGCTCCCGGAGGACGCTTTATCTGCTCCGGCATCATAAATACAAAGCGCGGAAAGGTGGAGAAGGCACTGGCGGAAGCAGGCTTTACCATCGATGAGTGCCATGAGAAGAATGACTGGCTGGCATATATCTGCCACTTGACATAAGGAGCGGTGAACTGTAAAATCGCTTTAGTTTGATAAACAAAACCGATCAAGTCGGGAGTAGTAGTCGGACAAGGTCATTAGCTAAGAGAGAGCTGCCGGCGGTGAGATGGCAGCAGCGAAGATCCCGATGAATGGACCCGATGAGGGCGATCAGGAAATGGATCGACGGGAGCCTCATCCGTTATCAGCGGGGCGCGTTTGTTGGAACGTGATCAAAGAGGGTTGCTAAGGCAACCAACTATAGGTGGTACCGCAGGAATATTCTTGTCCTATATCGAGTGATCGATGTAGGGCATTTTTGTTGCTTCGAAAATTGGAGCCAACACCAGCCACCAAATATTTATCAAAGGAGGCCAGAACAATGGCAAGAGAACCCAAAAGAATATTCCTTACAGAGGAGGAAATGCCCAAGCAGTGGTATAACGTCCGTGCGGATATGAAGAATAAGCCCGCACCCCTGATCCACCCCGGTACGCATGAGCCCCTCACAGTCGAGCAGATGTCTCCCATCTTCTGCGAAGAGCTCTGCAGACAGGAAGTAGACAACGATACAAAGTATTTCGATATCCCCGAAGAGGTACAGGAGTTCTATAAGATCTTCAGACCCTCACCCCTTATCAGGGCATATGAGCTGGAGAAGGAGCTCGGCACACCTGCCAGGATCTACTACAAGTTCGAAGGTAACAACACCTCCGGATCCCACAAGCTCAATTCCGCTGCTGCCCAGGTATATTACGCCAAGAAGCAGGGACTTAAGGGCCTTACAACAGAGACCGGTGCAGGCCAGTGGGGAACAGCCCTTGCCATGGCATGTAAGCACTTCAACATCCCTCTTACAGTATTCATGGTAAAGTGCTCCTACGAGCAGAAGCCTTACAGAAAGGCCATCATCGAGACCTTCGGTGCTGATATCATCCCTTCACCCTCCAACACAACAAACGTTGGACGCGCCATCCTCGAAAAGTATCCTGAGACAACAGGATCCCTGGGTTGCGCCATCTCCGAGGCTGTTGAGGTCGCTACATCCACTGAAGGATACAGATATGTACTTGGTTCAGTACTCAACCAGGTACTCCTTCACCAGTCCATCATCGGTGAGGAGGCTAAGCTCCAGCTGGCTAAGATCGACAAGTATCCCGATATCGTTATCGGATGCGCAGGCGGCGGATCCAACCTCGGCGGTATCATGTCAGCATTCATGAGAGATAAGCTGGAAGGAAAGAAGAGCCCTTACTTTATCGCAGTAGAGCCTGCATCATGTCCGTCCATGACAAGAGGCGAGTTCAGATATGACTTCTGTGATACAGGTCACGTCTGCCCTCTGGCTAAGATGTACACCATCGGTTCCGAGTTCATCCCTTCACCTTCACATGCAGGCGGACTCAGATACCACGGTATGTCTCCCATCATTTCCCAGCTCTACCACGACGGTCTTATCGATGAGGCCAGGGCTGTTGAGCAGACAAAGGTATTCGAGGCAGCTAACCTCTTCGCCAAGACAGAGACCATCCTGCCTGCTCCCGAGTCCTCACATGCCATCCGTGCAGCCATTGACGAGGCTCTCAAGTGCAAGGAGACAGGGGAGGAGAAGACGATCCTCTTCAACCTTACTGGTACAGGGTTCTTCGACATGAGCGCATACATGTCCTACCTTGACGGATCCATGGGCGATTTCATCCCTTCCGACGATGATATCAAGGCCGGATTGGCCCAGCTTCCCGCTGTTGACAGATAATTTACAATTACTCCTCATAAAATCCCTATTCAGGTCACATCTTCAGAGATGTGGCCTGTTTTTTGCAAATCCCCTGTTTTCAGGCTTTGAGAAGAGAAAAGCAAATAATCTGTAAAAAGCAATATCAACTTGCACAATTTTTTTATAAGAAATATGGTAACACGACGAACTTGTTATTATTTTTTATCTATGTGAAACTAAAAATGACTAAATCTGTGGAATCGAGGAGTTGGATGAAAACAGTACTAGCCATCTCAGATAACGTAGAGAACACCGAGTTTGATCTCTCCAGGTGCACATCTACGATAAAGGACCTTGATCTGGATCCTATGGTTGTCGTACCCGTTTTCTACTGGACCGACGGAACCTCAGAGAATAACGATGTTTCAGAGATAATCGACTATGTTTTCGGAGAGTGCGATACCGCCGCTGTCGGTATCGGCTATCTTACCGATGAAGCAGTCATCTCATATATAGCAGATAAGCTGGAGACGGTGTCCCATGCACCTGTTGTCTGTGCGCCGTCCATTATTTCCGACAAGGGCGAGATCCTTGTAACGGAGGATACTTACTATTCCATCATCGACAGGCTCCTTCCCAGAGTTCAGATGCTTATTATCAACTCCCTTGAAGCTGAGACTCTCTGCGGATTTGAGTGCCCCATGAAGAATGATCTCCTCCGCGCAGCCAAGAAGATCTACAACGAGTACGGATGCCATGTACTGATCAGAGGAAATGAGATCACCGAAGGTCAGTCCGTCATCTTTACCGGAGACAGCACTTCCTGGCTCGATAAGGTATCACCCGCTCCCGGATTTGACGCAAAGAAGTACACCCTCTTTGCCGCCGTCGCCTGTGCCATGGCCCAGGGCCAGTCCACAGCTGAGGCCTGCGTGAGCGGAATGAACTTCTGTAACGGCATTTCCGGAAGGAAGGAGGAGGCTGCTCCCGTAGTTAAGAAAGAGGCAGCTCCTGCAGCAGAAGCTCCCAAGCCTGAAGCACCGAAGCCTGAAGTAAAGGCTGAAGAGGTGAAGGCAGAGCCAGAGACAGCTCCCATGGCCAATAAGCTGGACGATGAGAGACAGAAGATGAACGACCTCATCCAGAGAGCCAAGTCCCTCCAGTACAGCAGCAGGTCCAGGTTCAATGCACCTATAATCGGCAACTCAATGGAGATGATCCCTCCGGCCAAGCAGCCTGATTCTCTTGTATCTCCTGCCAAGCACTTAAGGGATATAGCAAGGAATATCGACTTCCATAAGGACGATGAGCCCACGGCTGTTACGAGTGCCATTGAGAAGAAGCCTGAGCCCAGGTCAGAGGTCAGCGAACTGTCAAACCATTCTGAAAGGTTCAATAATGAAGTAAACAGTTCCATACTGCAGCTCCAGAGCCTTAAGGACAGGCTGGGAAAGATGACCGGATCTGACAGTAACTGAAGTTAATTTATATATTTATATAGGGAAAGGGCCGCTAAGGCCCTTTTTTATTGGTTTTAGCATACTTTAAGGTTTTGTTAAGGTTCTTCCAGTTCAGAAGAAAGGTTGGAGGTCTATCATGATGCCATAAAACAAAAACACCACAGGAGGAATAAGAAGATGTGGAAGATTGGTAAAGTAAAAGAAAACGGAAAGAAAGCCTTTAAGGCAAATTACTGGAAGTGTGTTGCAGTCGGTGTCCTTTCAGCAGTAGTACTCGGAACAGCAGGTTACTCCGCAGGTTTCTCAGGATACACGAACAGATGGGATCACGATGACGATCAGAACAACCACGGTATCACAGAAGTAAATGACGATGTGTCCATGGATCCTAAGGATCTGATCATCGAGGTTGACGACGAGAACGCAGACGCTCTCTCAGTTACAGTAAATGAAGATGGTTATCTCATCATCGGCGAGGACGGGGAAGAGACAGAGAAAGATATCGATATGGCAGCCATGGGAGCATTTGCAGCTATAATGCTCATCTGCCTGACAGTAGTAGTGATCATCGCCCTTGCAGTAAGCATAGTGTTCGATGCATTCCTTTATAATCCCCTTGAGCAGGGCTTCAACAAGTTCTTCCTCAAGAACCAGGATGAGCCTGCAGAAGTAAGCAATATCGGATTTGCTTTTGACCACAACTATATGAATACAGTAAAGACACTCTTCTGCAGGGATCTTTACATCGTACTGTGGTCTCTCCTGTTCATCATCCCCGGTATCGTAAAGGCATACGAGTACAGGATGATCCCTTACATCCTCTGCGACAACCCCGAGCTTTCCAAGGAAGAGGCTTTCGCTAAGAGTAAGGCAATGATGAAGGGCAACAAGTTCAAGGCATTCCTTCTTGACCTTTCATTCATCGGATGGGATATCCTCTCAGTATTTACATTCGGACTTCTTTCAATATTCTACGTAGCACCTTACAAGTTCTCCACAAGAGCAGCCCTCTACAAGGAACTCGCAGCATAAGGGATGGAATAGATTATGTGATATACTGATACATCGAAAGGTGTATCAGTATTATCATCTTAAGGAGAGATCATGAAACACAAGATACTGATCGCAGACGATGAGGCGGAGATAAGAAATCTCCTTAAGCTCTATCTGTCTGACGGAAACTACGAGATCATCGAAGCCGGAGACGGGGATGAGGCCATAAAGGCCCTGGACCGCTCGCCGGACCTGTGCGTACTTGATATCATGATGCCGGGTAAGGACGGATATCAGGTGCTTTCAGAGATAAGAAAGAAGTCAAATATCCCCGTGATCATCCTGTCGGCAAAGGATGCCGATTCAGAGAAGATCCTGGGACTCAATCTTGGAGCAGATGACTATATCTCCAAGCCCTTTAACCCCCTTGAGGCTGTGGCCAGGATCAATTCCTGCATAAGGCGTTTCTACTCCATCGGAGGAGCAGCTCCCGAGGCCCACGAGGAAGTAAAGGTCAGGGATCTGGTACTCGATATCGACGGATGCGTCCTTCATAAGGGGGACGAGGTCATCGAGCTCACATCCAATGAGTTTAAGATCATGGAGCTTCTCATGACCCATCCGGGCAAGGTCTTCACAAAGCAGCAGATCTACGAATATGCCTGGGGAGATGAATACGTGGTGGCAGACAACAATATCATGGTCTGCATAAGCAAGCTCAGGAGCAAGCTCTCTTCAGATCAGTCGGAATATATCAAGACACTTAGGGGATTGGGATACAGACTTGAATCGTAATGAAGTCCAGTCATTCCTCATCAGGAGGTTCATAACAGTTATCGCGCTGGCCAGTGTGGCTGAGTATTTCCTTATCACGTTCCTGAACGGGACTATCCTTCCCTTTGCCATGAGGATCTACTTCGGAAATAACTACCTGGAGGGAAGGGTCAGTATCCTTACCATCCTTGCAGCCATATTCCTGTCCATCCTGTGCCTTATACTGACACTTGTGGGAAATATCCTTCCCGGAGGCGCGTCGGATGCGGTACATTCCCTGGCCGACAATATAACTTCCCTCATGGTCAGGATCTTTAACGGGTCAGGGCCTGATATCAGGACTCCCAGGATCACCGCCACCAGCCAGACCGTATTTGTCCTGGTGGTGCTGGTATATGTGGTGCTCATCGTTATCCCGTATCTCTTGGCCGGTTTTGTCTACGTAAGGACTGTCATCAGAAAGATGAAGGAGATAGAGGAGGCCGAACATCAGCGCAACCTGGAATATGAGAAAAAGAGAAATCTCATGATCTCCGATATAGCCCATGATATAAGGACTCCCGTCACCACCATCGCCGGATATTCCCAGGCCATCGTCTCAGGAAAGGTTCCTAAGGAAGAGGTGGATGATTACCTGGGCGCCGTCATGACCAAGTCCCAAAGGCTCACGGAACTCGTTAACCTTCTCTTCGACTACGTAAAGCTGGACAGTGAAGGCTTTACGATGGACAGAAAGCCCCTGGATATATGTGAGACAGTCAGGGAATGCGCTGTCTTTGCCTTCGACGATATAGAGAAAAAGGGGATGGAGCTGGATGTGGATATCCCCGAGGAGCCCGTTATGGTATCTGCCGATAAGATCCATATCTCCAGGGCAGTTACAAACCTCATAACAAATGCCGTAAAGCATAACGAAAGCGGCACAAAGATAGGATTGTTAGTCGAGCCTCTCGAAAAGAAAGTGAAGATAACCGTGGCCGACACGGGAAACGAGATCCCTTCCGAACTGGCGGAAAACCTCTTCGACCCCTTTGTCATGGGCGAAAAGTCCAGGACCACCAAGAACGGCACGGGACTTGGCCTTTCCATCGTAAAGAAGACTGTGGATATGCACGGAGGCACCATCGAACTTACGGCCTCATCTCCGGAAGGGTATACCAAATCCTTCGTCATCACTCTCGATCAAAACTGACACAGGTGACACAGGGGGACGTATCTCGTCTGACACACTTTTGTGTGTCATTAAGAGATACGTCCCCCTGTGTCACCCTTGTGCAAGAAAAAAAGAGCTGTCCGTGAAGACAGCTCTTTTTGTTTTATCCATATAAAGATGATCAGCTCTTTGTAGGGATATAGGGAAGAAGTGAGGATGCCAGTGTAGGGATAGGCATTGTCTGGATCCAGACACGACCGGGTCCTACGACCTTAGTATTGAAGAGACCCTCACCGCCAAGAAGGATGTTCTTAGCGCCCTTGACCATCTCGATGTCCATGGTAACTGTGGAATCCATCATTGCAAGATAACCTGTATCCAGGTACATTGTCTCGCCTGCAGCAAGGTTATACTCGCAAACGGAACCGTCGAGCTCTACGAAAGCTGTACCGCTTCCGGAAAGCTTCTGCATGATGAAGCCTTCACCGCCGAACATTGAAGCGCCGAGCTTCTTCTTATAAGCGATGGAAAGCTCAACAGACTCCTCGGAAGCAAGGAAGCCTGACTTCTGAACGATGATATCAGCACCGGGTCTGATGTCGAGAGCTCTGATCTCGCCGGGGAAGCTGGAAGCGAAAGCGATAAATGCGCCATCCTTATGAGCTGTGTACTTGTTCTGGAACAGGGACTCACCGGAGAACATTCTTCCAAGAGCCTTACCTACAGAACCGCCGACTGTCTTCATTTCCATTGCGTCACTCATCCAGCTCATGGAGCCACGCTCTGTGATAAGGGACTCGCCGTTGTTCAGTGTGCAGATAGCAACGGGGAAGGGTGAACCTTTGATTTCATATTGCATAGATTATGCCTCCTTTTCCTAAATCGGATACCTTTATGCTACCACACTTTATGTTAAAATTATTTTCGTAAAGGAGATAAAAATGACGCGTATATTTATACAAAATGACATAGGAGATAAGGAAATTTTTACTCTTGACAGGGAGGACTCCCACTATCTCATCTCTGTCCTGCGGATGCGCCCGGGAGAGGAGCTGATCATCGTTGACGGCCCCGGAAAAGAGAATGTGGCAGAGATCGAAAATGCCGATAAAGAGGGCGTTACCGTAAGGCTCACTGAACGCCGGGACTGCCTTTCTGAAAGGGATGGAAATATAGTCTTGTACCAGTCTGTATCCAAGGGTGAGAGAATGGATCTCACTATCCAGAAATCAGTGGAACTGGGGGTCACGAAGATCGTCCCGGTATTCTCCGAAAGATGCGTCGTAAAGCCCTCAAAGGACGGCAAGAAGACCGACAGATGGCAGAAGATCGCCCTGGAGGCCGCAAGGCAGTCGGGAAGAGGAATAGTCCCGGAAGTGGCAGAACCCATGTCCTTTAAAGAGGCCGTGGAGGATTCAAAGAACAGAAAGCTTATCCTTTTCCCCTGGGAAGAGGAGCATGGGACCACCCTGAAACAGGCCATAGAAGGCAGAGATATGAGTGATATCGGGTTCTTTATAGGCCCTGAGGGCGGATTTACCGCTGAAGAGGCTGATATGGCAGAAAGCGCCGGCGCCCACAAGGTGACCATCGGAAAGAGGATCCTCCGCACAGAGACGGCGGGACCTGCCGTTCTTGCAATGCTTTTGTATCACACTGAATTGTGATACAATACATGGTTGCTATTATAAATAATAAAAAAGGAGCTATCCCTGATGAAGATAACTGCACAGAAGGGCACCAGAGATATTTTGCCTTCAGAGATCCACAAGTGGCAGAAGGCTGCAAGGACCTTTGCCGATGTCTGTCACATGTACGGATATGAGGAGATAAGGATCCCCACATTTGAAGATACGAACCTTTTCCAGAGAGGTGTCGGAGATACCACCGACGTAGTCCAGAAGGAGATGTATACCTTCGAGGACAAGGGCGGCAGGAGCATCACTCTCCGTCCCGAGGGAACGGCAGGCGTAGTAAGGAGCTATATCGAGAACGGAATGGCTTCGCTTCCTATGCCCGTAAGGCTCTTTTACGATATAACGGCTTTCCGCTATGAGAAGATGCAGAAGGGAAGATACAGGGAGTTCCATCAGTTCGGCCTTGAGTCTTTTGGAAGCGCAGGTCCCGAGATCGATGCTGAGATCATAAGCGTAGTCGATGTCTTCTTCAGGAAGATGGGACTTAACAAGATCAGCCTTCACATCAATTCCATCGGATGTCCCGAATGCAGGAAGGCTTATAACGCACTCCTGAAGGATCACTTCAGACCCCACATCGCAAGTATGTGTGAGGACTGCCAGAACAGGTTCGAGAGAAATCCCCTGAGGATGATCGACTGTAAGGTTGACGCTGAGAAGGATGTCATAAAGAACGCACCCAGGCAGATCGACCATCTGTGCGACGACTGCAGGGAGCACTTCGAGATACTTAAGAAGAGACTCGACAACATGGGCATCTCCTATGTTGTCGACCCCAATATCGTTAGAGGACTGGACTACTACACAAGGACAGTCTTCGAGTTCGTTTCCGAAAACGTAGGTACCCAGGGCACCATCTGCGGCGGCGGCCGTTACGACGGACTTGTGGAGAGCCTCGGCGGAGCACCCACCCCCTGTATCGGTTTTGCCATGGGAGTCGAGAGATTCCTTCTGGAGGCAGAGGCACAGGGCGTGGATCTGGGTAACCCCAACAAGGTGAAGATCTTCTTCGTCAGCATGAGCGACAATGCCAGGGACAGCATCTCCAAGCTCTGCTACGATCTGCGCCTCAAGGGTATCGGATGTGAGCAGGACCTTATGGGAAGAGCCTTCAGGGCCCAGATGAAATATGCGGGCAAGAGCGGCATCCCTTATATGGCCGTAATAGGTGACGACGAGCTGTCTTCCGGCGAGATCAAGGTAAAGCGTATGGAAGACGGATCTGAGACAGTAGTAAAGATCGAAGAGCTCGGTGACTACCTGGCTGATAAATAAGAAAGCAATTTTTGGAGGTATATATGCAATCACGTACACATACATGCGGAGCACTCAGGATCACAGACGCAGGAAGCAAGGTCAAGCTGGCCGGCTGGCTGGAGAATTTCCGTGAAGTCGGAGCAGAGCTGGGATTCGTAGTCATCCGCGATTTCTACGGAACGACACAGATCGTCATCGAGGATTCCGAGATGATGAAGCAGGTTAAGGCCATTACCAAGGAATCCACCATCTGCGTGGAGGGAACAGTAAGGGAGAGAAGTTCCAAGAATCCCAAGCTGGAGACAGGTGATATCGAGGTTGTACCCGAGAAGATCACAGTCCTTGGCCGCTGCCGTTATAACGAGCTTCCCTTCGAGGTCAACCGCAGTAAGGAAGCTGACGAGATGACAAGGCTCAAGTACAGATATCTGGATATCCGTAACCCTGAGGTCAAGAAGAACCTTATCCTCAGGAGCAACGTTATTGCAGCTCTCAGGAACTCCATGATCGAGCACGGATTCATGGAGATCACGACTCCGATACTTACAGTTTCTTCACCTGAAGGTGCAAGAGATTACCTTGTTCCCGCACGTAAGCATCCGG